>CAZTDK010000035.1:0-17971 GCA_964611965.1 uncultured Binatia bacterium (SeqCode)
TCGCGATGCCGGCTTCCGAGAATTGGTAGATCAGCGCATCCGGGTAGGCCAGCAGAATGGGCGAGTGGGTCGCTATGACAAGTTGCGACTGGTGATGAACAAGCCGGTGCATGAGCGTGATCACACTTAATTGCCGCTGCATCGCCGCAGCGGCAATTCGAAATTGACAGGGGCAGACCGAGTGATGCTCCCTACGTCCTAGCAAGGACGTAGGTGGGGGCCTTGGTGTGCGATGTGCATTGGCGGATGAGCTATGAGTACACGGCTCGGCGAACTGCTGGTGAAGCGCGGGCTCATCACCGTACCGCAGCTGCAGAAGGCGCAGGAGGAGCAGACGGCCGCCGGTACGGCGCTCGGGACGGTCCTGGTCAAGATGGGGGCGGTGAACGAGACCGACATGGCGGCCTGCTTACAGAAGGAATACCGCCTGTCGCTGGTCGACCCTTCCGGGATGAACCTGCCGACCGACGTGTTGCGTCTGGTCCCCGCGACGCTGGTTCAGCGGCATCATCTGTTGCCGATCAGCCAGAGCGGCTCCTCGCTGACCGTGGCAATGTCGGATCCCTCGAATATCGTAGCGATCAACGAAGTGAAGTTTCTCACCGGCTACGACGTGAAAGTGGCGGTAGCTTGCGTATCGGCAATCACTGCAGCGATTGAGCAGCACTACGAAGAGCGTGGCGCCAACTACGACGACGTGCTCAACGAGATCGAAGGGGATGACGTTGAGCTGCTCGATAGTGCCGAGGAGATCGACCTTAAGGAGCTCGAGCGCGCCACCGAGGATGCGCCGGTGGTTCGCCTGGTCAACGCCGTGCTGACCAATGCCGTCAAGCGGCGGGCGAGCGACGTCCACCTCGAGCCCTATGAACGGCTGTTCCGCGTGCGCTTCCGGTGTGACGGCGTCCTGGAAGAGATCATGCGTCCGCCCGCCAAGCTGAAGAATGCCATCACCTCGCGCCTCAAGGTGATGGCGGCGCTCGACATCGCCGAGCGCCGCCTGCCGCAAGACGGGCGCATCAAGCTGAAGTTGGGGCGCGGAATGGAGATGGACTTCCGCGTCTCCGTGCTGCCGACGATGTTTGGGGAGAAGATCGTGCTGCGGCTCCTCGACAAGACGAATCTGCAGCTCGACATGACCAAGCTAGGCTTTGAAGAGGAGGCGCTCAAGGACTTCAAGGACGCCATCAACCAGCCGTTCGGCATGGTGCTGGTCACCGGCCCGACGGGCAGCGGTAAGACGACCACGTTGTACTCGGCATTGTCGGAGCTGAACAAAATCGGCTCCAATATCTCAACGGCGGAGGATCCGGTCGAGTATCACCTCGTCGGAATCAATCAGGTGCAGATTCATGAGGACATTGGGCTGAATTTCGCCGGTGCGCTGCGGGCCTTTCTGCGTCAAGACCCCGACATCATCATGGTGGGCGAGGTCCGTGACTTCGAAACCGCCGAAATTGCCATCAAGGCGGCGCTAACCGGGCATCTCGTGTTGAGCACCCTGCACACCAACGACGCGCCGTCGACGATCAATCGCCTGCTGAACATGGGCGTCGAGCCGTTCATGGTGGCGTCGTCGGTCAACCTGATTCTGGCGCAACGCCTGGCCCGTGTGGTGTGCCAGCAGTGCCGGCAACCGGTCGAGCTCCCGGCCCAGGCGCTGTTGGATATCGGCGTCGCCAAGGACACCCTCGGCAGCTTCACCTGCTTTCAAGGCGCCGGGTGTCCGCAGTGCAATGGCACGGGCTTTCGCGGTCGCGTGGCCCTCTACGAAGTGATGCCCATGAGTGAGGATCTCCGCGAGCTCGTTCTAAACGGCGCGTCGGCGACCGAGATCAAGCGCGCGGCCATCAGCCTCGGCATGAAGACGCTGCGGCAGAGCGGCATTGGCAAGCTCAAAGAAGGGGTCACGACAGTCGGGGAAATTGTCCGTGTGACCATGCCCGATTGAATGGAAATGCTTGGCGAGGAATGAGCGGGAAATGCTTGGCGAGGAGTGCAATGACAATATCTATCCTTACGCAGGCTCAATGTATCGCGCGGTGGTCGCATGATGGACAGTGATTCAGGGTCGGTGTCGAGCGATGTGCAGACGTCCGCTCCGGTCAGCGTCCAGCGGTTCCTTGAGCTGGTGGTGGAACGCAAAGCGACGGACCTGCACATCTCGGCGGAGAGTCCGCCGCTCATTCGCATCGATGGTGAGCTGACGGCGTTGCCGTTCCCCCCTCTGTCGTCGAACGAAACCAAGAATCTGTGCTACAGCCTGCTGACCGACAGCCAACGACACCGCTTCGAGGAAGAAAGCGAGCTCGATTTCTCGTTCGGGATTCGTGGGCTCAGTCGCTTCCGCGGCAATCTGTTCCTGCAAAAGGGGTCGGTAGGCGCGGCTTTCCGGTTGATTCCGTACGAGGTGCGCGGCTTGGCCGAGCTGGGATTGCCGCCTGTCGTGGCGGAGCTGACGAAGCTGCCGCGCGGGCTCGTCCTCGTCACCGGACCGACCGGCAGCGGCAAGTCCACGACGCTGGCGGCGATGATCGACAAGATCAATCGCGAGCGTCACGAGCACGTGGTGACCGTCGAGGATCCCATCGAGTTCGTCCACGAGCACCGCTGCTGCCTGGTCAATCAACGCGAAGTCTTGTCGGATACGCATGGCTTCGCGGATGCGCTTCGCCATGTCTTACGCCAGGATCCGGACATCGTGCTGGTCGGCGAGATGCGCGACCTGGAAACCGTGGCCTCGGCGCTCACGGTTGCGGAAACCGGACACCTGGTGCTCTCGACGCTGCATACCAACTCGGCGGTGCAGACGATCAATCGTATCATCGACATCTTTACGTCCAACCAGCAGCCACAGGTACGCGCGCAGCTGTCCCTGGTGCTGCAAGGCGTCGTGTCGCAGCAGCTCATTCCGCGCGTCGATGGCAAGGGCCGGGTGCTGAGCGTCGAGGTGATGATTCCGAATCCGGCCATCCGCAACTTGATCCGTGAAGAGAAAATCCACCAGATCTACTCGCAGATGCAAGTCGGTCAGATCAAGTTCGGCATGCAGACGATGTCACAGTCGCTGGTCGATCTCTATCAGCGCCGACTGATCTCATATGATGAGGCCATGGGGCACGCGACAGAGCCGAATGAAGTGCGGACGATGCTTGGGAGTGGCCCCAGTACGACGCGGCGGTGATTTTCCCTGGCACATGACGTGCTTCACCTCTGAGCAAGTAGGGTGAGCAGTGCGGCAAACATTAGGTTTGCCGGCTTCTCGACAAAAACAGGTGAGGTGAAAAAATGCCGGTTTTTCGTTGGCAAGGGATATCTCCGCGAGGGGAGATGCTCGGCGGGGAGATGGAAGCCCCGACGCGCGACGCCGTGCTGGTGCGCTTGCGCTCGCAACGCATTCAACCGGTTCCGGCGAAGATCAAAGAAAAGGGCAAAGGGCTCGATCGGGATCTGAGCATCCCGGGGTTCGGCGATTCGATCAAGCAGCGCGACATCGTCATCTTCACCCGCCAGCTGGCGACCATGATCGACGCCGGGTTGCCGATCGTGCAGTGTCTCGACATTCTGGCCGCGCAATCGCCCAACAAGCAGCTGCGCGGCAAGGTGCGCGAGATCAAGGAAGAGGTGGAGGCCGGCAGCACCTTCACGGATGCGTTGCGCAAGCATAACAAGCTCTTCGACGATCTATTCATCAACATGGTGGCCGCAGGAGAGGTCGGCGGCATTCTGGACAGCATCCTCCACCGCTTGGCCGGTTACATGGAAAAGGCCATGCGGCTGAAGTCGAAGATCAAGGGCGCGATGATCTATCCGATCACGATCGTGACGGTGGCCGTTGGCGTGACCGCGATCCTCTTGATCTTCGTGATTCCGGTGTTTGCGGAGCTGTTTTCCAGCTTCGGCAAGGAACTGCCCGCGCCGACGCAATTCGTCATCAACTTGAGCAATTTCACGCTGGCGTATTTCAAGTACATCGCCGCCGCTGCGATCGCCTTCGGGGTGCTCGTGCGGCAACTCTATCGCACGGAATCCGGACGCCTGGCGATCGACCAGGCGCTGCTACAGGCGCCGGTGTTTGGTGATTTGATTCGCAAGTCCGCCGTCGCGCGCTTCACACGGACGCTGAGCACCCTGGTTTCATCGGGGGTGCCGATCCTCGATGCGCTGACCATCACGGCGCGCACCGCCGGCAACAAGGTGGTCGAGCGGGCGGTGTTGGCGACGCGCGTGAGTATCAGCGAGGGAAAGACGATTGCCGAGCCGTTGACGGAAAGCAAGGTCTTTCCACCGATGGTGTGCCAGATGATCTCCGTGGGCGAAACCACCGGTGCCCTGGATGCCATGCTGCAGAAGATTGCGGATTTCTACGAGGATGAGGTCGACAATGCGGTGGCAAACCTCACGGCCTTGATGGAACCGTTGATCATCATGTTCCTGGGCGTGGTGATTGGTGGCTTGGTGATCTCCATGTACCTGCCGATCTTCAAGCTGGGCGCTGTGCTCGGGTGATGTCCACCGCGACGCCAGGGCCCGATCCGACTGAGCGCTTGCGGGAGCGCTTGAAGTTCTTCTTGTTCTCCCGCGTGCTGCTGGCCTCAGCGTTTCTTGGTACGTTGGCAGCCGTCTATCTGGGCAGCGGAGACCACCGCTACGCGGCCTCCATACAGCTGCTGCTCCTGGCCATCGTGGTGACGTATGGATTTACGATCGCGTCGGCCGTGTTGTTGCTGCGCTTTCAGCAGTTGGTCGTGTTCACCTACGTCCAGCTGGGCTTCGATGTCTTGCTCACCAGTGGGGTGGTGTTGGTGAGCGGCGGCAGCGATAGTCCCTTCGTCTTTCTCTACAGCCTGGTGATCATCAACGCTGCGGCATTGCTCTCTACGTCCTGTGCCATGGCGACTGCCGTCGGCTCGTGTGTGCTCTACACCGTGCTGATTGCCCTGTCGGCGAGTGGCACGATGCCCCGGCCGGGTTACCCGTTTCATCCGTCACCACCCGACTTGCAGCTCATTCTGCGAATCGCCGCGACGGATGCGATCTTCTTGGTGATCGGGCTGCTGGCCGGCTCGTTGGTGCGGCGGCTGCACGAGACCGAGCGACGCTTGGGGCAAGAGGAGGCCGCGCGCGACCGCTTGAGCGGCCTGCACGAGGCATTGGCGCGCAATATCGGCTGCGCCTTGATCACCACGGACGATGACGGCGTGGTGACGTCGCTCAACAATATTGCCGAGGAAATCACCGGCTGCCGGGCGGCGGACGTCATGGGCAAGGACGTCGGCGCGCTGTTCGCCGCCCTGCGTCACACGCCGGCCGGGCGCCAGCAGTTCATGCAATCGGCGACCAGCTTCCAACCGACCGAGTTTGCCTACCGGGCGTCGGACGAGCGCGATCTGGCGCTGCGCTGCTCCACCGTCGCCCTGCGCGATACCTACCATAACGCCATCGGCGCCCTCTATATCATTCAAGATGTGACCAAGCTGCGCGACTTGGAGCGCCGCGTTGAAGCGGAAAGTGAAGCCATCGTGGTCGCGGACAGCGAGATAGAGGAGCCACCGGCGACCAACGGCCTTCTCGGTACGAGCCCGGCGATCGCGCGTGTTCATGCCGTCATTGCCAAGGTGGCGAAGTCTGACGCGACGCTCTTGATCACCGGAGAGAGCGGCACCGGTAAAGAGGTGGTGGCGCGCGCGGTGCACGCACAAAGTGGCCGGCGCGACCGGCCGTTCGTCGCGGTCAACTGTGGGGCCATTCCCGAGACGCTCATTGAGACGGAACTGTTCGGCCACGCGCGTGGCGCGTTCACCGGGGCCGTCGCGGCCCGTTCCGGGCTGTTTCGCTCCGCCGATGGCGGCACGATCCTTCTCGACGAAGTCGGTGACCTGCCGCTGGCGCTGCAAGTGAAGCTGCTGCGCGTGCTGCAAGAGCGCAGCTTCACGCCCGTCGGTTCCGATACGCACGTGACGGTGGACGTGCGCATCATCGCCGCAACCAACCGCCCCCTCCAGCAGGGGGTGCAGACGGGGCGCTTCCGTGAAGATCTCTTCTATCGCTTGAACGTCGTGACGGTGGAGCTGCCTCCACTGCGCGACCGGCGGCAAGACATTCCGTTGTTGGTGCGACGCTTCCTGCGACAGTTCTCCGAGCTGCACGGCAAGCACGTGCAACGCCTCTCGGTCGCGGCGGCGCGGCTGCTGCAGGAATACGCGTACCCCGGCAATGTGCGCGAGCTCGAGAATATCATTGAGCATGGCGTTGCGCTGTGTGAAGACGAAACTGTCCATGAGCAGCACTTGCCATTGTATGTGCTGCAGGCACTGAATGGTGGCGCTTCGGCGGTACCCCTGACGACCGTGGCCAGCATCCCGCCGCCCGCGAACCCGGTGGCACTGGATCTAGTGGACGGCAATCTCGATGACTCCGTTGCCGCCTACGAGAAGAGCATCCTGCTGCATGCGCTCGCTGAGGCCGGAGGGGTGAAGAAGCGGGCGGCGGGGCTCCTGGGAATCAACTATCGCTCGCTGCGCCATCGCCTCGAAAAGTACGGCCTCGGCACCGACAGCAACGACCTCGATGCGCGCTCGGTGGTATAGCCGCCCCATCGCGCGCGCATCCGCGGTGCCGCGTTTTGGCACCACAGTCACGATCACGACTAGTGCGTCACAAAAATCGTGGACAGTTCGCGTCACCTTCCGCGCCCACCGCGCTGAGCAGCCCACCGCGAACCTTATTAGCCGAGCGCACGGTGCCCTTTTGAAAGTTGGTACGCGCATTGCTCTGACAACGCTGCGTTGGGAGGTGATCAATGCAGCATGCGCACGCACCGCCGTAACCGGAACTGGCACTGGGGGCAGGGGTCCGAAAATGGGGCAACTAAAAATACAGTCAATGAGGAGAAGACAATGAAGGCGATTCGGAATAGCAAGGGTTTCACGTTGATCGAGCTGTTGGTGGTCGTGGCGATTATCGGCATCTTGGCGGCGATCGCGATCCCGCAGTTTGCGGTCTATCGTCAGAAGGGCTTCAACGCCCAGTCGCAGTCCGACCTGCGCAACGCCGCGACCGCTGAAGAAGCGCTGGTTGCTGGCGGCGCAAACTATGCGACCTGTGCGAACAATGCCGCCTGCGTTACCGCCCTTCCTGGCCTGAAGACGTCGGCCAAGACGAAGATGGCGATGACCGGAGGCGCGACGACATTCACCGGAACGTCGTGCAACACCTCGGGTGACGGCCAGAACTACTCATGGGACAGCAGCCTCGGTGGTCTCCAGACGCCAGGCGCGCCCGGCACTTGCTAATCAAACAGCACGGCGAGGACGGGCATGCCGCCCGTCCTCGCCATTTTTTCTGTCCTTTCTTACCTTTCCTAATGAGAACCCCGCCCGAAACTGACTCGCCCTGGCGCAAGCAGACCAACATGTCGCAGCAAATCACGAAAACCGGCACGCTAGCAGTCTTTCCGACGTCACAGGTCCTCGCGGCTAACGGGAGTGGGCCATTGAGGACACGCCGATCGGAGGTCAGCCGGAACAGTCATTGCCGGAACAGTCATTGCAATGACGAACGCGTCAAAAACTGGTGGCCGCTGCTTTCTCCGGGGAGCACTCCGATCGCGTGTGGCGCGCTTCCGAGCCGCAATTGGGCGCGCGGGAAAAGTGGTACGTCCATTGCTCTTTCGAGTTTGCATCGTTGGGGAGATCAAGATGCTGCGGACTCATGTGCCTCCATGAGGAGAAAGGAGAGGGATATCTGGACCAAGAAGGATGAGACAACCTGTGACAATGGCATGGAGACTAGGGAGCAAAAGGAGAAGACAATGAAGGCAATTCGGAATAGCAAGGGTTTCACGTTGATCGAGCTGTTGGTCGTCGTGGCGATCATCGGCATTCTGGCAGCTATCGCGATCCCGCAGTTCGCGGTCTATCGGCAGAAGGGCTTCAACGCCCAGTCACAGTCCGACCTGCGCAACGCCGCGACGGCTGAAGAGGCGCTGGTGGCTGCTGGGAACGCCTACGCGACCTGTGCGTCCAATGCGGCGTGCGTGACCGCGCTTCCTGGCCTCAAGACGGCGGCCAACACCAAGATGGCGATGACCGGTGCTACCAATGTGTCGTTCACGGGAACGTCGTGCAATTCGTCGGGTGACGGCCAGAACTACTCATGGGACAGCACCCTCGGTGGTCTCCAGCCGCCTGCTGCGCCTGGAACGTGCTAGTAAACAACATTCACTGTGAGGACGGGCATTCGCCCGTCCTCGTTTTTTTTTCTCCAGTTGGCGCCATCCCCCAAGAATGAACCTCAATGAGACAAGACCTCACCGCAAAGGCGCGAAGACGCGAAGATGAGAAGGATAAACCAATGCGGAGATCAAAAAAGCAAAGGTCCTTGTCGATGAGCTGTTCTCGGAGATCTCCTCTCTCGAATGCGCATCCTCAGCGCCTCCGCGCCTCTGCGGTGAGTTCTTTTCTGTCACACTAGGGTTCAATGACCGACCGTTGATCGAACATGGCACAGCCTCCGCTGACAGCGTGCGATCCTTCACGGCACTTGGCATTCCCTACGTATCGCCCGGCTGGACTGCGTCGCCTCCTGTGGTCGCTGGCGATGGTGGCTGGGCTGGTCGCTTGCACGCTTTTGGTTGCCCACTCGGATGCGGATTTGGGCCGCGAGGTCTCGGCACAGCCCACGGCTCCCGAGCTCATCTACCTTCCACCGGTGCGTTTCTTGCGCGCCGTGTCGCTGGGATACGAGCACGCCCTTGCTGACGTCCTGTGGTTTCGCACGATCAACTATTTCGGCAGTCACCTCTGGACCGATCGCGACTATCCGTGGCTGGCGTCGATGTGTGAAACCGTCACGGACCTCGATCCGCATGCGGAGTACGTTTACGAGTTTGGTGGCGTCACGCTGCCCTGGATGGCGGATCGCGCCGACGACGGCATCGCGCTCCTGGAAAAAGGGGCCCGCAATATTCCGCAGTCGTGGCGGCTGCGCTACATGATCGGCTTCAGCTACTATTTCTTCAAAGACGATCTCGCCGCGGCCAGCCGCGCCTTCGAATCCGCGGCGCGCATGCCGGATACGCCCCAATTTGTGAGTGGCATGGCGGCAACCATCTTCGCCGCGCAGCAAGGCACCGACAATGCCATCGCCTTTCTCGCCGAGCTCGAGCGCGGCAACCCGAACGAAGAGATGCGCGGCGCCATTCGCGAACGGGTTCTCGAGTTGGCGCTGACGCGGGACATCGACGGGCTCGAGGCCGCCGTCAAGAGCTTCGAGTCGCGCTTCGCGCGCCGGCCCGCGGACCTCGACGAGCTGGTGGCCGTGGGCATCGTCCAAAACATCCCCAATGAGCCGTTTGGTGGACGCTACCTGCTCAATCCCGATACCGGAAACGTGTCGAGCAGTACCGGGCACGCGCCCAAGCGGCTGCAGCGCAGCAAGATCCACGAACAATTCGTCCGTGGCAAAAACGCCGGAGGTCAACCATGAGCGAAGCCGTGCTCGAATTGATCGAGGTGAGCAAGCAGTTCCGCAGCAACTGGACGTTTCGCGCCACGCAGGCGGTGACCGGCTTGTCGCTGGCCATGCAGGCCGGCGAGGTGTACGGGCTCATCGGCCACAACGGCGCCGGAAAGACCACGACGTTCAAGCTCCTGGTGGGCCTGCTGCGGCCGACGCGCGGCACGTTGCTCTGGGCGGGGCAGCGCCTCGATTGGAACAGCCCGCGCACGGACATCGGCTTCTCGCCCGAGCAGCCCTACTTCTATGATTACCTGACCGTCGGTGAAACCCTCGACTTCTACGCGCAGCTGTATGGAATGAACCGCAGCGAACGCCAGCAGCGCATCGCGCAGCTGGTCGAGCGCTTTCGCATCGGCCACAAGCTCAAGGCGCCGATGCGCACGTTGTCGAAGGGCACGCTGCAACGCGTTGCCGTGGCGCAAGCGATCCTGCATCGCCCGCGGTTGGCCATCCTCGATGAGCCGATGTCGGGGCTCGACCCGGCGGGGCGCAAAGAGATGCGGGAGTTGATTACGGCGCTCAAGAGCGACGGCACCACGGTGCTGTTTTCGTCACACATCTTGAGCGATGCCGAAGCCCTGTGTGACCGTGTCGCCATTCTGGCCGCGGGGCGGTTACGTGAAGTGGTCAATCTCGCCACGGACGTTGCGCCGCCGCTCTCGTATACGATGGTGATCGCGGGCGCCTCGGGCCTCACCCTCGAGGCCCTCGGCCGCATCGCCACGGAGCCACCGGCGGGCGGTCCGCCACGGTGGAGTGTCCGGTTGAGAGATCAGATTGCCGTGCGCTCGGCGCTGGCGGCACTCCAAGGGACCGACGCGGCTGTCGAAGCCGTGTTGCCTGAGCGGCCCTCGCTCGAACAGCGCTTTCTGCGGTACGCCAATGGCAACGGGACACCAGCCGACTGAGACGACGATATCCTGGCAGGTCGTGGGCCTGTTGGTTCTGCTCGCGGTGGTGCCGTACCTCAACACCCTGGCGGCGGGGTTCACGCTGGATGATCTGCCCTACATCCGCGAGAATCCGGCGGTAACCAACGGCGTCGACCTGACGGAAATCTTTGCCACGTCGCTGCCGACGACCTATCTGTACCGCCCGATCACTGTCCTGAGCTTCGCTGTGAACGAAGCTGTGGCCCCCGGCAACGCCGCGGCCTTCCATGCGGTGAACGGCCTGTTGCACGCGGCGGTGACCGTTCTCGTCTTTGTGCTGGCCGTCCGCCTGTTCGCGGTGCGCGTGGCCTTCATCGCGGCAGCGCTGTTCGCCGTCCACCCCCTGCATACGGAGGCTGTGACGAGCATCGTCGGCAGGGCGGAGGTGCTGGCGGCGCTCTTCGGGTTGCTCGCCGTGCTCAGCGCGGATCCCCTGCGCCGGCCGGCGGGCCGTTGGTCTGAGAGAACGTGGTACGGGCTCTCGATCCTGTGCTTCGCCGGCGCCATATTCAGCAAGGAAAACGCAGTGACCCTTTTGCCGCTGGTGTTGCTGTACCGGGTCACCCGCCGCGCCGAGCCAGTGTTCGCGGGTTTGTGGAAGGAAATCTCGAGTCTGTATTGGGTGCCGTACGCGCTGTGCGTCGGCATCTTTCTGTTTTTCCGCTTCTTCGTCGTCGGCACGTTGGCTGGGGTTCCGGCGGGTCGAGTCGACCCGGTCGACAACATCCTCGCCTTCGTCCCATGGCCGGCGCGCATGCAGTCGGCATTCGGCATCTTGTGGGACTATTTTGGCTTGTTGAACCTGCCGTTCGTGCTGTCCGCGGACTACTCCTACAACCAGGTGCCGATTCTCAGCAGCTGGCTCGATCCGCGCTGCCTGGCGGGGGTGGTGCTCTGCGTGGCTGGCGTGGTCGCCTTCGTCGTGGGTCGCCCTGCGGTTCGCTTTAGCGTTGCCGTTCCGTTTCTCGCGTTGCTCTTGACCGCGAACGTCTTGTTCCCGATCGGTACCATCAAAGCTGAGCGGCTGCTGTACGTTCCCTCCATCGGCTGGGTCCTCTTGGCGGCCGTGGCGTTCGAACGGCTGCTGCGCGCGTCGCGCTATCGTGCCGTGTGTGCTGCAGTCTTGGGGCTCGTCGCCGTCGCCTTCACCGCGCGGACGTGGATCCGCAATGCGGACTGGCAAGACAATTTCACCATGGCCCGCAGTGTGGGCACCAGTGCCCCCGGGAGTGCCAAGTCGCTCAGCAACGTCGGTGTGGCCCTGTTGAAGGAAGGCCACGATGAGGCCGCGATCGAGCTGTTTCACGCTTCGTTGGCGATCTACGCGATGCCCGAATCGGCGTTCGGGATCGGGACGGCTCTCAACGCGCAGGGAAAAACGGATGAAGCCATCGAATGGCTCGGCACGGCGCTCAAGATGGCCCCCGGCCTCATGAAGGCGCACACCGATCTCTGCCATACGCTTTGGCAACGCGGCGACTTCGCTGCCGCGGCGCGTGCCTGTCGGAGCGGCCTGCGCTACCGGCCGGCCGATGCCAATCTGCTCAAAGGGCTGGGTGCGAGCCTCATTGGCGCCGGTGAGACGGAGAAGGGCGCCGACATTCTCCGCCGCTCGCTGGCGCTGAATCCCAACGACGA
This sequence comes from uncultured Binatia bacterium (SeqCode), assembly GCA_964611965.1. Lineage (GTDB taxonomy): Bacteria > Desulfobacterota > Binatia > HRBIN30 > HRBIN30 > CAZTDK01. Next base: position 12,093 of record CAZTDK010000035.1, read on the forward strand.
TTCACTCCGCATCCAGGTCGCGTCGCTGACACGGGCCGGATGCCAAGCCGGGGACAGGGAGATCCTACGATGAGAGTCCTTGCGATTACGCTGAACACGATGCGTGAAGCCATCCGCAACAAGATTCTGTACTCGATCCTGCTCTTCGCCTGTCTCATCACCGGCATCTCCGCCATTTTCGGCGCCGCGTCGATCGGCGACACCATGAAATTCGTGAAGGACTTCAGTCTGTTCAGCATCTCCTTGTTTGGCGTCGTGACCACCGTCGTGCTCGGTGTCACGTCGCTCAGCAAGGAGTTGGGCAAGCGCACCATCTACAACATCCTGTCGAAGCCGGTGGCGCGCTGGCAGTTTCTGATCGGCAAGTTTCTAGGCCTGCTCGCCACGTTGGCGATCATGATGGGGCTGCTCGCGTTGGCCTTGCTCGTCACCTTGCGGTTTCTGGAGGGCACCATGGACTGGCAGGTGCTCGGGGTCGTGGCGACGATGATCCTGGAGCTGAGCATCTTGCTGGCGGCGGCGCTGTTCTTCTCGTCGATCGTGGTGACCCCGTCGCTCGCCGGCTTTTTCACCGTGGCTACGTTCATTGCCGGACGATCTGCCGGTATGTTGTTGTACTTCGACGACGCGCAGCAGCCGCCGGTGCTGCGCCAGACGATGACGCTGTTGTACACGGTGTTGCCGCATCTCAATCGGCTCTATATCGCCGACCAGGTCGTGTCCGGGCTTCCCGTACCGCCGACCTTCTACCTGCATGCGACCGTCTACGCCGGGGCCTACACGGGTGTGCTGCTGCTGCTCAGCCTGGTCATCTTTCGGCGGCGGGAATTCTTCTAAGGGTGCGGCACTGAGGCTGAATCCACGTCCCCGGACGATGATTGCCTGTGACGCTTCAACAGGGTAACCGTTGGGACGATGGAGTACCTGCTGGCATTTCTCTTTGGCGCGATCATCGGGAGTTTCCTGAACGTGTGCATCTTTCGGCTGCCGGCTGGCCAGTCGATCGTGGCTCCCGCTTCGCGTTGTCCCGCCTGCGGCACGCCGCTGCGCCCCCGCGACAACATCCCGATCCTCAGCTACCTCCTGCTGCGTGGGCGCTGCCGGGCCTGCCACAATCCCATCTCAGCGCGCTACCCCGCCGTTGAGGCACTGACCGGTCTCCTGTTCGTTCTGTTGCTGTATCGCATCGGCCCGCTGCCGGTGATCGCCGTGTATGCGAGCTTCGTCGCGGCGTTGATTGTGGTCAGCTTCATCGATCTCGATCACCAAATCATTCCCGATGTGATCAGTCTGCCAGGCATCGTCATCGGGCTGGTGCTCTCGGCCATCGGGTACGGTCCCGGCCTGTTCGACAGCGCCGTCGGCATCCTGGTTGGGGGTGGCCTGCTCTATGCCGTCGCCGTCGGCTACCATGCCCTCACCGGGCGCGAAGGCATGGGAGGCGGCGACATCAAGTTGCTGGCGATGATCGGCGCCTTCCTTGGCTGGAAGAACGCGCTGGTGACCCTGGTGCTCGGCTCGCTCGGTGGTGCGCTGATCGGCATCCTGCTGATTCTGCTACGCGGCGGTGACAGCAAAGTCCCCATTCCGTTCGGCCCATTCCTGGCCATTGGCGCGGTGTGCGCGCTGCTCTTCGGCGACCCGCTGCTGCAGTGGTACCTGAATCTCGCCATGCCGTCGTAGCGGGCGCCCCTCACCGCCCTCCTGGGTCGGGCCGCACTGGCCGGCCCAAATGTTTATCTATTGCACATCTATGCTTGTATAATATGTAGCGTTGTGCTACTGGTATCGCATGGATCGCGGCTTCTCGTTGCTGGAGGCGCTCGTCGTCCTGGCGCTGTTGAGCCTCCTGACGGGATTCAGCGTATTGAATCATCAGGCCATGCGCCCCGGGCTCGACTTGCGGATGGCGGCTCGTCAGGTCGTGTTGGACCTGCGTGTCGCCCGCCTGCACGCCGTTGCCGACAACAGTAGCCACCGTATCGTGTTTCCGAGTGGCGCTGGCGGGTACCAGCAGCAGCGCAAGCGCGGCAGCGTCTACGTCGACGACGGCGTCGCGGTGCGCTTGCCGCCCGGTATCCTCATCAGTGAGTGTACCGCCGCGGACAACGGCATCAGCTTCAAGCCGCGCGGCAACGCGGCGGTGTTCGGGACCGTCGTCCTGCGCAATGGCAATGGCACCGAGCGCCGGATCATTGTCGATATCGCCGGCCAGGTACGAGTCCAATGACGCTCGCCCGCGCACAGAACGGCTCCACGCTGATCGAGCTGTTGATGGCCGTGCTTCTCCTGTCGACCATGGCCCTGACGCTCACGCAGACCCTGATCGCGGCACAGCGGGCGCGCACGGCGAGCGAGCGCTGGACGCAAGCGGCCTTGCTCGCGGCCGAGGGCGTCGAGCAGTTGCGTGCCGGCCACGCGCTTGGGCCGATCCGTATCGCCGGGGGCTTCAGTCGCCACGCCGAGGTGAGTCCCTGGAGTGGACACGATCGGCTCGTGCAGCTGGCGGTCACCGTGGTGTGGAACGATGGTGCGGATCACGACTTTCGTTTGGTGACGCTGGAGCGCCGATGAGTGGGCTGCGCCCCGCGTCTTTTCTATGGGCCGCTCCCGTTGGTCGCTATGCGGTGCCGACGCAAGGACGTGACCGGGGCGCAACATGCTCTCGTTCGCCAAGGACTGAGGGAAGGGACCAACGCGGGACGAGCCTCACTGAGCTGCTGACCGGCATGTTGTTTCTTTCCGTCGTGTCGGCGATCTCGTACAGCTTCGCGCGCGCTGCTTTCATGAATGCGCAGCTGCTGGAGGCGAAAGGGGAAACACACGAGGTGGTGCTCGCAGCGATCGACCTGTTGGCGCGCGACGTGCGCATGGCTGGATTCAGTGCCGCCGCGGCACCGCTGGTGGGGCTGCGCGCCGCCGGGCCGGTGCGCATCGAGGTGGCGTGCGATCTGAATGGTGACGGCGATGTTGCCGACGCCAACGAGCTGATTGAATACAGTTATGACGCGCAAGGCCTTCAGCTCATGCGCGCCACCGGTGGCGCGAGCCCCCAACCCGTGGCGCGCAACGTGTCGGAGGTGCGGTTCAGCTTCTTTGATGCTGCCGGTGCGGAGATCGGCCCGCTGGCGGCCGGCTTGTCGGCGGAGCAGTGCGCGCGGGTGTGTCGGATCGACGCGCAGCTGTCGGTTACGCTGGTCAACCCGGTCATGCTAGGGAACCCGGATCCCCTCGCCAACCACGCGCTGGTCTCGACGGCGACCACCAGCGTTCAACTGCGCAACCGCTAATGGATTCACGACTGCAAATCCGGCATTCGACCGGCGAAGCTCGAATCCAATTCCAGGTCTCCAATCCTCCGCAGTTTCGGTGGGACTGGGCGAAGCGGCCGCAAGCGGTTCTCTCGCGCGCATCATCGCAGCCCACTTTCTCCTGGGCCGGAATGATCGATTCCGCCGCCCGTGGCAGCGCGCTGGTTGCAGTGATGGGCCTGACGGCGCTGTTGCTGCCGCTGGGGGCCTTCGTGGCGCTGCAAGCGCGGATGGATCTGCTGATGCAACGCAACCTGTGCGCCGAGATCGAGGCCTTCTACGTCGCCGAGGCCGGGCTCGAGCATGCGGTGGCGGAGATCCAGCCGGGAACCTCGTTCGATGCGCTGCTTGCCGGCCCCGATCGGCTACGCGGGACGCCTGATGACGGTGGATTCCCGTTCAGCGAGGGATCCCCGTCGCCGTTTCCGACGCTGCCTTTGCGCTACGACGTACGCGTTGCCCAGCGTCAAGATGGCTGGCTCGATGTCACCAGCTCGGGTAACGGGCGGAACGGCGCAGTGAAGGTAGTCGGGGCCATCGTCAAGCGGTCGCCGCTGCCGTACACGCCGGCAGCGTTGTACATTGAAGATGACGCGGCGGTCGACCTGGGCGCCGCGGATCTGATGGTCTCCGGTAACGACCACCGCGGCGCCGACGCCGCCAGCGTGCCGAGCGCGGCGCCGCCCGTGATCCCGGCACTGGCGACATCGCGGGCGGACGCTGAACCGGAGCTCCGCCGCCTCCTGGCCGGGAGCGCTGCTCGGCTGGTGGGTGCCGGCGAATCGCCGAGCATCGTCGCGACGGTGCCCTTGGATGTCCAAGCCCTGGTCAGTGCTGGTGCTCAGAACCCCGCGCGCATCGCCGTTGCCTCGACCGTTGCCACTGCCGTTTTCGGATCTGCCGACGCGCCGCGGATTGCCGTGGCGGATGACCTCGAGGTTACCGAGCAGCTGAGCGGTGCGGGCCTCCTCATTGTGCGCGGTATGCTGCACGTCACGGGCAGCCTGTCATTTTCGGGCCTGGTCGTGGCGCTGGGAGGAATCATCTGTGAGTCGTCGAGCAGCGTGTATGTGACCGGTGCGCTGTGGCGTGGAGCCAGCCCTGACCCTCGTCTGTACCTGGCTGGTCATGGGGCTATCGCCTACAGCAGCGCTGCGTTGACGGCCGCGGACATGGCGTTTCCCGGTCTTCTGCCGCACGCGGTGGCGGTGGCCGGCTGGCAGGAAGTGCTGTGAACCTGCGTGCCCTCGTCGAATGATGAAAGTGCCCTTTGCAAGCGCACCCGCCACCGGATATAAGTCGAAACCGCAACGGCGCCGAGACGTCGCTGGAGGAAGGATGCCGAAGAAAGTCCTCGTCGTCGAAGATGACATGGATAACCGCCGCATCGTCGTCAAGGTGCTCGTCGTGGAGGGGTATCAGGTGATCGAGGCGTTGGATGGAGTCGAAGCGCTCACCTGGGCGCGCGCCGAATTGCCGAACCTCATTCTCATGGATCTCGCCCTGCCGAATATGGACGGCTGGGAGGCGACGCGACAGCTCAAGCTGGACCCGGCGACGCGATCGATTCCAGTGGTGGCGTTGACGGCATTTGCGATGCGCGGCGATGAGGAGCAGGCACGCGCCGCCGGCTGTGACGACTACCTGCCAAAGCCGGTGCGGCCGGCGGCGATCCGCGAGATCGCCAAGAAGTATACGGGCGGCAACTGATCCGCAGAGGATTTGCCTATGACCCGGCGGATTCTGGTGGTGGACGACAATCTCGACAGCGTGGCGATCATCCGGCGCATTCTGGATGCCGAGCACTATGACGTCCTGGTCGCCACCGGTGGCGCTGAAGCGCTCGAGCGGCTGCGGCAGGAGACGGTAGACCTGGTGCTCCTCGACATCATGATGCCGGAGATGAGTGGCCTGGAAGTGCTGCAGCGCATCAAGGAGGATGCCGCGACCGAGCGCCTCCCGGTCATCCTGGTGACCGCGAAGACGCACGACGATGACGTGCTTGGCGGCTATCAATACGGTGCGGACTACTACATCACCAAGCCGTTTACGCGGAAGCAGCTGCTCTACGGGATCGATCTGGTGCTGGGCAAAGGGGACTCCGTTGGGTGAAGCGGGGTGCCTCATCGCCTTTGAAGGCGTCGAGGGTGCCGGGAAATCCACTCAGATTCACGTGACGGCCGCGGCGTTGCGCCAGCGTGGGATTGCGGTCGTTGAAACGCGCGAGCCGGGCGGCACCGCGCTTGGGGTCGAGTTGCGGCGCTTGTTGATGCATCGGCCGGGCAATCCGCCGGCGCCGATGACCGAGCTGTTGTTGTACCTTGCGGATCGCGCCCAACATCTCGACGAGGTCATTCGGCCGGCGTTGACGCGCGGTGATGTGGTGCTGACGGACCGCTTCTCGGCGTCGACGATTGCGTACCAGGGATTCGCGCGCCAGCTCGATGTGGAGACGGTCGTCCGCCTCGATGCCGCCGTCCGCCAGGAGATCGCGCCGGCGCTCACCGTCCTGTTGGATTGCCCCGTGACGATCGGGCTGCAGCGGGCACGTGGCGACGATCGCTTCCA
>CAZTDK010000036.1:0-17897 GCA_964611965.1 uncultured Binatia bacterium (SeqCode)
CTGTGAACTGCCCACCGGCGGCCACTGCCCAACCGACTGCACGATCGTTTTCGAAGCCGCGTGTCTTGCCGGCGCCAACTGCGCCACCTTCACCCCGACGCCGACACCGGGCGCGAACGATTGCTGTCAATGCAGCGGTCCCGCCTGCCAGTTGCCCACCGACGGCAAATGCCCAACCGATTGCGAGACCGTGTTCCAGGCGGCATGTATCGCTGGCGCCAACTGCGCCACCTTTACCGCGACACCAAGCTTCACTCCGAGCTTGACACCCACCATCACGCAGGCGACCGCGACCTTCACGCCACAGCGTACCCTGACGCCACCGACAGCGACTCTGACGCCGGTCAACACTGCGACGCGGACGCCGGTATTTACCGCCAACGCTACGGCCACGCCAACGGCGACAGGCGGAAGTCCGACGCCGGGCGGCGGTCTCGATCGCGATGCCTGTCACTGCACGGTCACCCCGGGCGCACCGCGTTCGACGCGTGGAGCCGTCGTCTGGCTATCCGGTGTGTTGGCCCTCTGGATTCGACGCCGACGCTTCACGACTGGCAAGCGGCGCGCCGGCTTGGGGCGTGAGATCCTGACCCTCGTGGTCGCGCTCGCCGTCGTGCTCGGCGCCCGCGGCGCACGTGCGGGGACTCCCTTTGTAGGTGTCGATACCGGCGCTTCGGAGCCGACAGATGGCAATTATCGCGGCAGCGTCCGCACCGGTTTGGCCGTCAACCCATACGGTGGGTACATGTTCACCGACAACCTCGGCGTGCAAGGGCAGTGGCACATCTCCTACCAGGCGCCGGACTATCACACCGATCGCAGTGTTCCCGGCGAGAATTCGCAGGAAACCACCTTGATGGGATGGACGATTGGACCGCGCATCGCCTTTCCGATTACCGACCTATTCGAGCTCTACGCCACCGTCCAGGGCGGCGTGTTCACCGGCTTGAGTGGCCGGCTCAGTCAAACCGCCGCAGGCATCTCGACGGGTATGGGTCTCAATTACAACCTGACCAAAGCGCTGGGCATCGGTTTGTTTGGGCGCTGGAATCAATCCTACATGTCGCCGACTCCGAACGACCTCGGACCACAGCAAGTCCCGGAGGAGCGTTTTGGAAAGGACATTCAGTGGATGACGGCCGGCATCGGTGTGCGCTACTCGTTCCTCCACGAAGAAGCCCCGCCGCCGCCTCCACCGCCGCCACCCCCACCGCCCCCGCCGCCGGCACCGATGAAGAAGCGAATCGTGCTGCGAGCGGTCTACTTCGACTTCGACAAGTCCAACATCCGTCCGGACGCCGCCCCGGTGCTGGATGAAGCCGTTGAGTTGCTGAAGGAGGAGGGCTCCATCAAGGTGGTGGCCGAGGGCCATACAGACTCCATTGGCTCGGTGCAATACAACCTCGGGCTCTCCGAGCGCCGCGCGAGCTCGGTGCGCAAATACTTGATGGATCACGGCCTCAACGGCGACAACATCAGCACCAAGGGGTTCGGTAAATCGCACCCGGTGGCGAGCAACGAAACGGCAGAAGGCCGCGCTCAGAACCGCCGCGTCGAGCTGCGGGTCCAGTAGACATCTTTGCGGATACGCGGCGGGCGGAACGCTACCTGATCATCCGCCGCAGGCGAAACCAGCAGGGCCCTGCGTGTGTCAAGGGCTGGTGTCGTGCAAGACTGTCGCTGCTGCGCTGCCTGCGGGTGTTTGGTTCTCGGCCAGCAACCGCTCGATGCGCAACTCGAAGTGGCGCAAGCCGAGGTCGCGGCTCAGGGTGAGCGCGTGCTGCAGGTGCCGCGCGCTGGCTACGGTGGCACCGCGGGCCGCGGCCAATGCGCCGGCACCGAGCCGCGCCATGGCCAGCACCGAGCGCACACCCAGGGCTTCTGCCAGGGCGCTCGCTTGATCGTACCAGCGTTCCGCTTCCGCCCACTGCGCCGCTCCGCCCTGCGCGCGCACCTCGGCCATGGCGAGAGCGCTATGCATCTCGCGCAATCGCCCACCCGCGCGCGCCTGCGCCAGCTCGGCGGCGCGCGCCGCGCGCCGCAGGTCGCCCACCACGAGGAGCGTGTGGACGAAGAAGTGGATATTGACGGTGAGATCGGTGCCCGACGTTAGCCCTTGATCGATGAGCTCGAGGTAGCGGCCGGCAACCGGTGATTCACCCAGCTCGGCGGCGGCCGCCAGCACCAGCGCCGCGGAGGTTGCGGCGTTGCTCGTGTTGCCGATCGCCCGCGCTACCTCGAGGGCACGCTCGGCCCACAGTTTGGCCTCGGTGTATTCGGCGCGCTGGAAGTGAATGACGGACAGCCCGGAGGCGGTCGCGCTCTGCATCGTCCGATTGTTGACCCGCAGCGCCAGCTCGTAGGTTTCGCGCGCCGCCTGCTCGGCACCGCGCACATCGTCACTGAAGAAATGAAAGCGTTCGCGCATCCAGCGCGCGCTCAGATAGATGTCGCCCAGCCGTTGTGCATCACCCAGGCGCTCCAGCTCGCCGATTACCCAATCGATCGTGCGGCTGGCCAAGTCGAAGCGGCCATCGATGAAGTAGCTCCAGGCGAGGCCGCGCGATACGCCGATCGCCGTTTGCGTCTGTCCAGCCCGCTGCGCCACCGCGAGGCCTTCCTCGACCAGCGCCAGGCCTTCGGCAAAGCGCTCGCGACTGCTGCTCAGCAACAACATGCCATGAAACGTCTTGAGCGAGGCGAGCGTTGCTGCGTCGCCCAGGTCCTCGGCCAGCGTGCGTGCGCAGCTGATGATGCACTCGACATCACCGGCGTCGGGAACGTTGTAGATGACGGTCATGCGTGCCAGCCCGACCGCCGCATCGACCGCCAGCTTTGGCAATGGCCCTCCGGCGTCCCGGTCGAGCACCGGCGCCGCCGTGTTCCAGGCCTCGCGATAGAAACGCCCCGCCGTCGGGAAGGCGGGGACCTGCTCGGCCCCGTGCGCCGCTTGCAACAGAGCCGTCATGCTCTTCTGGCGATTGTCGCTGCGCGCGAAGTGATGCGCCAACAGCGCCAGCCGTTCCGCGCTCGGATCGCCGCTGCCGGCTTCCAGCATCAACCCGATGCGCTCATGCAGCTGGCGGCGCTGCTTGAGCAGCAACCCTTCGTACGCCACCTCTTGCGTCAAGCTTTCGCCAAAGCGGTACTCGTCGTTCGAGAAGAGATTCTTGCGGTGCACGACGCCGCGGCGTTCGAGCTCTTCCAGCTCACGGGCGACATCGATCCCGTCGGCCGCCAGCAGCTGTGCCAGATGGTCGCGGCTGAACTGCCGGCCGAGAACCGCCGCGACCTGGAGCACCCGTTTCGCTTCCGTGCCCAGACGATCGAGCCGGGCGGCGATCACCTCCTGCACGGTGCCCGGGATGCGGATCTCGTCCACCGGGCGCGTCAGGACATGCGCGCCGTCGCCGCGCGTGAGGTTGCCTTCTTCGAGCAGCGAGCGCGTCACCTCCTCGGCGAGAAATGGGTTGCCCTCGGCTTTGGTGAGAATCAGTTGCTCCAGCTCCGGTGGTAGTGGACCACCGGCCACCGCGCGGACGACGTCGGTGACATTGGCGTGAGTGAGGCGGCGCAGGTTCAGCTGCGTGTAGGCCGCATGCGTACGCCACGTCAGCTGCTGGTCCGGACGATGGCTGACCAGCAGCATAATGCGCTTCCGGCCCATCTCGCTGACGGCGACGTCGAGCATCTCGCGCGATGGCTGGTCGATCCATTGGAGATCCTCGATGACCATCACCACCGGCGTGCGCTCGCTCTCGGCGACGATCAGCGCGCCGATGGCTTCGAAGGTCTGGCGCTTGACGTCGTCGACCGGCAGATCTTCCATGACCACCGGCAGGGATAAGAAGTGGCTGAGGTAGGGGTACATGACGTCGAGGTTGGGATCGAATTCGCGCAGGGCGTGCGCCAGCTTGCTGGCGGCCGACTCGGCGGGTTCGTCGGGTCCAAGATCGAAATGCTGCCGCAACATGGCGATCCACGGCGCGTACGGCACCATTTGATTCCAGGCGGAGCACCGGGCTTCGAAGAAGACAACGGGTTCACCGGCCAGGCGCTCTTTGAACTCGTAGATGAGCCGGGACTTGCCGCTGCCGGCCTCGCCGATGACGGCGACGGCTTGCGTGAAGTGCGCCTTGAGCTGCTGCGAACAGGCGATCAGCTGCGCCAACTCGGCGCTGCGGCCGACCAGCGGCGTCAAGTGGCGGCCGGGAGCGAGCGCCAGCGGCGTGGTCGTTTCCGCCAACCCGAGCACCTGGTAGGCCGCCACCGGCTCGCTCCTCCCCTTGACGGCGAACGGCCCGGCGGCTTGCAGGGTGAAGGCATCACGCAAGAGCCGCGAGGTGGCGCTGCTGATCACGATCGTCCCCGGTTGCGCCATCGATTCGAGCCGCGCGGCGAGATTGGTGGTGTCGCCGATGGCGGTGTAGTCCATCTTCAGGTCGTTGCCGACCGTGCCGACGACCACGGGTCCCGTGTTGATGCCGATGCGCGCGCGCAGTTCGATGTCGTGTTCGCCGCGCAGGCGCGCGTTGAGGCGGCGCAGCGCATCCTGGATACCGAGCGCGGCGCGCACCGCGCGTTGCGGCGCGTCCTCGTGCGCGATCGGCGCGCCGAAGAGCGCCATCATGCCATCGCCGGCGAGTTGGTTGACGATGCCTTCGAAGCGATAGATCTCGTCGATTGCCAGCTCGACGTACTGCTCGAGCAGGTCGTGGTACTCTTCCGGATCGAGGCGCGCGGCGATCGCCGTTGAGCCGGCAAGATCGCAGAAGAGCACCGTGACTTGCTTGCGCTCGCCCTCGATGGCTTCCTTGCTGGCACGGATCTTCTGCGCCAACTCCTCGGGAATCTGCGCCACCGCGTCCGCTGCGGCTCCGTTGCCCGATGCGGGTGGCGGCGCGCCGCCAGGCGCGACGACCTGGAAACCGCAATCCGGGCAGAAACGGAAGCCGGGCGCCAGCGTCGCACCGCAATTGGGACACCCCTCGGTCACGCGTTGGCCACACGCGTGGCAGAATTGCTTGCCGGCAAGCAGCTCGGTTCCGCAGTGTGCGCAGCGCATGGAAAAACTGTCGGCTCGATCCATCCGGGAGTCAAGGGGAGGGGAGCGAGTAAAACGTGGAACGGGAAGCGTCAGCCACGCCTGACCCCGCTGATTTACGCTTTGCGCATTACGTTTTCGGCGCTCCGGCGCTCCAACCAATCCACGATCGTCTGTTCAATGTGTGTCCCGTTTACCGCATTGATCTGTCGCGCCGCCGACGGGCTGGTCACGTTGATCTCGGTGAGATAGCCGTCGATGATGTCGATGCCCGCCAGCCATAGGCCGCGTGCCACGAGGAGCGGCTTGACCGTGGCGACGATCTGCCGGTCGCGCGCCGTCAAGGTCGTCGCCTCGACGCGCGCGCCTTGATGAATGTTGGCCAGGTGCGCAGCGCTGCGCGGGACGCGGTTGACCGCGCCGATGGCGTCGCCGGCAAGCAGGAAGATGCGCTTGTCGCCAGCGGCGACGCCGGCGATGAATTGCTGCATCATGATGTAGGCGGCGCCGCGTGCCGCGACGTATGCGGCGATGCGTTGCTCACCGGCATCGTCCATCACGACGATGCCGCGCCCGCTGCAGTCGTCGAGCGGTTTGAGCACGACGCGGCCGTGCGCCGCGGCGAAGGCCGCCAAGCGTCGCGCGTCGTTGCTGACCAGCGTCGGCGGCGCCAGTTGCGGCAGGCTGAGCGGCAGCAGCTTCTCGTTTACCGTGCGGAGACTCACCGGATCGTTGATCACGGGCACCTCGGCAGCAGCGCGCTCCAATACGAAGGTTGCAGCGATATAGTGTGCGTCGACCGGCGGGTCTTTGCGCATGAGCACGAGATCGAAGTCGCCGAAGCGGTGCTCGGTGGCTGCGCCCAGCGTATAGAAAGGCTGCTGCGTAAGCGTCAGACGGATCGATTGGGTGCGTGCCCCCGCGCCCTGGTCGCTAAGGTAGAGATCGGCCAGTGTGGCGATCGACGCCGCGTGGCCGCGCCGCGCCAGCTCCTCGATGAGGAGCAGGGACGTCTCGGTGACGAGGTTGAGTGTGTCGAGCGGGTCGATGACGAACAGGACGTGCATAGGCGCCAGGTTCAAGCGGTCATGGCGCGGCGCGCGCGCTTGCGGCGTGCGCCCCGGACGCGTGGATGCCGCCGCGGCTTCGGTGTCAGCAGCTGCAGGACCTGGGCGAGGGTGTCGTGATTGATCGCGCAGACGACCTGCTGGCCGCGGCGCTCGCAGGTGATCAGCCCGGCGCTGCGCAGCTCTTTCAGGTGGTGCGACACCGTCGACAACGCCAGCTGGAAGTCCTCGGCGATGGCGCACACCGTATTCCCCTTTTGATCGGTGCGGCAACAGCGGCCGTCGTCGTCGATGCGCTCGAAGATGGCCAGCCGGTTCGGGTGCGCCAGGGCGCGCAACGCCCTCGCCAGCTCGTGATGCCGTGCCGATACTTTGATTTCGATATTCTTCGAAATAACGACGCGTCGCGGTCAAGTCAATGGGGCCGTTCCTGGAAAGGGTGCGGCAACGGTCTAGCCGCGGGCAGCTGAGCAATATGGCTTGTCGGATCTGAAAAAATTCGTTACAAAAACCGTTGCAATCCGCGACGGCGACGAGCAGGTAGGTGAGGCCAGGTAAGGCGAGCCATGGATGATCGTTACCCATACCTCCGATTCGTGATCGATGCGGCCCAAGTCATCGCCGCTGCCGTGGCGGCGACTGTATTCTTGAGCGGCACCGTGCACTCCTGTCATCACGGCGGCGGACAAGGCTTCTTGGCATTTCTGCTGAGCATCGGCGTCGCCGTGATCGCGTACGTCGTCGTGATGGTCAAGATCGAAGTGCTGCGGGTGCTGCTCGACATCGAGCGGAGCACGCGCCAGGCGCATAGCGCGCCGCGCGCCGAGCCGCCCTCTGGGACGCCGGCCTCGATGTAACAATGGCGCACCGCCTCAGTGGAAAAGTCCTCGCCTTCATTCGCAGCCAGCGCGTCGCTCGCGTCGCCACCGTCAGCCGCAAAGGCACGCCGCACAACGTCGCGGTCTGCCCGGTCGCCGTGAGCGGCCGCATCTACTTCGCCTCGGAGGCCAACGCGCGGAAAGTGCGCAACCTGCGTGAAAATCCGCGTGCGGCGCTGACATTCGACTACTACACGGAGGATTGGACGCAGCTAGCGGGCGCGATGATCGTCGGTACGTGTGGCATCATTGACCATGGCGCCACGTTCCTACGGGCGCGCGCTGCGCTCTATCGCAAGTACAAGGGGTACGCTCGTATGGCGCCGCTCGAACCGGCGGAATCGGTGATCATTGCGCTTACCCCCACCAACAGCTTTTCATGGGGCTTGTGACGTTGCACGGCTGGTGAGTCGCGGCCCGAGCCTCTTCACTGGATTTCCCGCGCAGTTCATCACCTATTGCTGGAAATGCTGGCCAGAGCCGGCTTTGCACGAGAATTGGCGATGGGTACGTCGGGTGCCATGACATTGTCACGCGAAGCCGCCAGGGCCCAAGTCGCTTGTTAAAGGGACGTGCTACGCGTACGCCAAGTTTCTCGCGACGGCACCGCCTAGCGACCAATCCTGTCCTGAGGCTCCCCGAAGGGGGGAGCGGTCCATAGAAGAGACGCCGCCCGCAGGGCCCGCAGGACCTAGGCGGGGCACTCGTTGGTGAGCATGCAGGCATTGACGGCGCTCAGCGGCGCCACTGCGGCGCCGGCCGCCGCATCGCAGGTGCCAACGGAACTGCCGTCAACGTTGAGGCAGTCGTTGGCATCGACGCACGCATAGCCGTCAAAGTCGCCGCCGTTGCAGAACCTTCCGGTAGCCTGGCAAACCGATCCCACACACACGGCGTCACCGAGACACGAAACGCCCTTGTTCTCGCCGCCGGCGCAGACCCGTGCCGTTCCGGTGCACGGCGAGCCGCCGGAGCAGTTCGCCACGAAACCGGAATTGGGATCGCTGGTCTCCGAGCAACACTCCGTGGCGTTCGCGCCGCCGACACACACCCCGGTGATCGTCGCATCACACGCGGGGGTCGAGGGAGAACAGGTCCCAAAAATACAGCCACAATACAACGTGTCGTCGGGACCACCGTCACAGACGCCCTGCGCGATCACACACACCCCTGTCGGCGCGCAATCATCGTCGGAATTACAGGCCTCCCCGTCGCGCGGACCCGCCGAGCAGAGGAACTCACCGGTCGGGGCCGGGGTTGGTGTTGGCGTGGTGGGTCCGCAGCCGACCAACACATTGTTCACGGCGATGATGATCTCGTTGATCGTAATGTCGCCGGAGCTATCCGCATCGCCGACCGGGCACGCGGAGAGCGGCGTGGTCCCCAATACGATGTTGACCATGGTAATCAGCTCGTTGATCGTGACGTCGCCGCTCGCATCACAGTCGCCCACGCATCCCGAGGGGGTCGGTGGCGGTGTTGGGGTGGGTTGCCCGGCGCTGAGACAGCTCCCCGCTGGAGAGCCGGGGCAGTCAGCGTCGTCGACGCACGCAAAGCTGTCGAAGTCGCCACCGCTGCAGAACTTGCCCGTCGCCCCGCACGTTGACCCTGGACACTGGCCGTCAGAGACGCAGGAGGATGCTTTGCTGTCTCCGCCAAGGCATACCTTCTGCGTTGCGACGCATGGGGCACCGTCGGTGCAATTCGATGCCGTGTCGCAACACTGGGTATCGTTGACACCCCCTTGGCAGATGCCGGTGAATGACGCACTGCACGCGGGCGTGGACGCGATGCAGCTTCCCGCGGCACAGTCGCAGTAGGCGCCATCAGCGCTGCCGCCGTTACAAACGCCTTGGGCAATGACGCACACCCCGGTGGGCGTACAATCGTAGTCGCCATTACAGGGCTGCCCATCTTCGGGACCGGCTGAACACAAGAACTGGCCATTCGGGGTCGGCGTCGGCGTTTGCGCCCAAGCCGTCCCACCCGCCAGGGTGCTGAGCACGACGAGCGCCATCAGGTACCTCGGAATCTGAAGAATCAGCATTGTGCCGTACACCTTCCTGCCATTCACGTGATTCGTCAACCGACATTCTGGGTTGGGCCTGCGGCCGGCGTCTCTTCTATGGACCGCTCCCCCCCTTCGGGGAGCCTCAGGACAGGATTGGTCGCTACGGGTTGCCAACTCCGACAGGCTAATGCGACTCATGGCAAGGTTGACCGCGTTGCAAGCCGTGCCCAATGGAAGTGCGCCATGCGTGGGTGTGTATAGCCTGCTCGCAGCGGGTTGACAATTCGAGTCGAGCGCGGCTTGAGTCGGGTGCGCCCATTATGTCTCGACCCGCCCTCATCGTCCACGGCGGCGCCGGCAGCCGGCCGCCCGAGCTCGACGCAGCGCAGCGCGCGGGGTGCACGACTGCTGTCGATGCCGGTTGGCAGATTCTGCGGCGCGACGGCGCTGCCATCGATGCCGTGTGCGCGGCGGTGGTCGTTCTCGAGAACGATCCGGCGTTCAACGCGGGCCGCGGCTCGTGCCTTACCAGCGCCGGCACGGTCGAGATGGATGCCAGCGTGATGGACGGCCGAACTTTGCGAGCCGGCGCCGTTGCCGTGGTGCGCGGCGTACCCAACCCGGTGCGTCTGGCGCGCGCGATCATGGACGACGGCCGTCATCTGATGTTCGCCGGTCCCGAAGCCGAGCGGCTTGCGGCCGACCTCGGCATCGAGACCTGTCCGCCGCACGCGTTGGTGACCGAGCGGCAGCGGCAACTCTGGCAGCGGCACCTCGACCGCGGCGGCGATGCAGCCATCAGTCCGGTCGCCGGCGGCCACCCCGCCGGCACCGTCGGCGCGGTGGCCATCGACAGCGACGGCCACGTGGCGGCGGCGACGTCGACCGGTGGCGTGTTCTTCAAGCTCCCCGGACGCGTCGGCGACTCGGCGCTCATTGGCGCCGGCACGTACGCCGATGACGCACTCGGCGCCGTTTCAGCGACCGGGCTTGGCGAAGCGATTATCCGCGTCGTCTTGGCGCACCGGGTCGCCGATCTGCTGCGCGACGGTCGCGACCCGACAGCCGCGGCGCGCGTGGGGATTCACGCGCTGGCGCAGCGCACCAGCGCCACCGGCGGCCTCATCGTTGTCGATCCACTCGGCCGTGTCGGTTGCGCGGCCAACACGCCGCAGATGACGGTCGGCTACATGCACGCCGAGCTGCGCGAAGCCGTCATTGAGCTCTGAAGAGAGGTTGTAAGGCGGCAGCTTCGTCTCCGTTTGGTGCAGCCTTTGGGCTGTCGTTTTGGAGCCGTTGATTCGGAGGTTGCGATGTCAGGCTTGCGGAGCCAATCTCCGCGCTGGAGGTTGGCGTTGCCAGCGTTGCGAAACCAACCTCCGCCGAGATTGCGCCTGCTGGAGCTACGTCAGCAGCTCCACTCATCGGCGAGCGTCGCGTAGTTTGATCGTGCACAGCGCAAGCACGACAAGCCCACTCCAGTAACCGCGCTGCTCTCCGGCCGCGCTCAATGTGCAGCCGCCGCTGCCTCCTCCATCGCCGGGCGTTGCACTTGCTGTGGGAGTCGCGATGACCGTGGAAGTCGCGGTGGCGGTGGCTGTCACGGTGGCCGTGGGACTCGCGGTGGCACTTGGCGTGGGAGTGCCTGAATAGGCGACACCAACGCAAGTATTGAGTAAGATCGCGACGTTGAAATTGGTCGGCGCGATGAGATCGGGCGCGCCATCGCGGTTGAAATCGCCGACCACCAGCGCGTACGGATCGATCCCGAAGGTGCGGGTGCTCGAGAAGTTGCCGGTACCGCTGCCGAGTAACACCGCGATGGTGTCCTCGCCGGTGTTCGCGACGGCGAGGTCGAGGTTGCCATCGCGATTGAAATCGGCTGCGACCACTGCGGACGGTCGTTGGCCGACCGCGAACGGCGAGTTGGAGGTCGGTGTGAAACCGCCACGCCCGTCGCCGAGTAGCAGGTACACCGATTTGCCCAAGAGGTCTGTAATGGCCAGGTCAGGGCTGCCATCGCCGTTGAAGTCACCCGCGGCCACTGCGGACGGGTTACGACCGACAGCCGAGGCAGAACCGCCGCCAGCCACAAAGGTCCCATCTCCGTTGCCGAGGAGGGCAGATACGCTTTTGCCAGAGGCGTTCACCACAGCCAGGTCGAGCTTGCCGTCACCGTTGAGATCGCTTACGGCGATGCCAACCGGAGCCTTGCCAACGGGCACACTGGTGGGCGGATGAAAGGTTCCGGTGCCCGTGCCGATCAGCACAGACACAGCGTTGTCGCCAATGATCGCAACAGCGAGGTCGAGAACACCGTCCTCGTTGAAGTCACCGACGGCGACAGCAAATGGCCCATTGCCGACGCGGACATTTTCGGTCGCGCGAAAGCTCCCCGCGCCAGTGCTGAGCAAGACGGAAGCGGTGTCGCTGAGGGGGTCTGTAACCGCGAGATCAGGCACACCGTCACCGTTGAAGTCACCCGCTGCAACCGCGGACGGAGCGTACCCGATGGCAAACGGCGGGCTGGGCGCAGGTGAAAAACCTCCCGTGCCGTCACCGAAAAGCACTGCGGCGGTCTCGGCGATGTTATCGACACCAGCGAGATCGGGGATGCCATCGCCATTGAAATCGTCCACCACGACCGCACTGGGATAGCCGAAACGAACTGTCCTGGCGGTGCGAAAACCGTCAGGGCTCGTTCCGAACAGCACCGAGACGGTATTGTCGGCGGAGTTCGTGACCGCCACATCCAGTCTGCCGTCACCATTCAGATCGCCCACAGCCAGCGACGATGGTTGGCCGGCGACTTCAAATGTAACGGGCGTCGCGAAGTCCCCGCGCCCAGTGCCGAACAGTACCAGGATGGCGTTGTCGCTGACGCTCGAAAATGCGAGGTCAAGGACCCCATCGCCGTTGAGGTCAATGACCGCTATTGACGATGCATCTGTCGCGCCGGGGAAAGTGCTCGCCGACGCGAAGCCGCCGCTGCCGGTGCCGAGACGCACGGACACCGTGCCGGCGCTCGTAACGGCAAGATCGGGGAGACCGTCGCCGTTAAAGTCCGCAACCGCCACGGAGTACGGCTGGTCGGCAGCGTCGAGGCTGCTGGCGGTGCCGAATTCACCACCGCCTGTGCCGAGTAAAACCCAAATGGCGCCCTGATACGGACCGACCGTCACGAGATCGAGAAGACCGTCGCCGTTGATGTCGGCTATCGCCACGGACGATGGTTGGCCGACAACCTCAGACGTGCGCGCCACGCCGAATCGGCCACCCCCCGTGCCGAGCAACACCGAGACACCGGTGTCAACCGTGGTGACGAGGTCAAGAACGCCGTCGCCGTTGACGTCCGCCGCCGCGAGAGAGCCAGGCCCACGTCCGGCATCGAAGTCCGTTGCCGTGCCGAAGCTGCCATCGCCCCTGCCTAGAAGCACGGAGATGGTCCCGCCGTAGGCGGCAACCGCGAGGTCGGGTACGGTGTCGCCGTTGAAGTCGCCGACCACGACGGCATCCGGGCCGGGCCCGACGCCGAATGCGTTGGGGACGCCAAACTCCCCGCTGCCTGTACCGAGGAGCACGGAAACGGTGTTGTCGCCGGTATTGGCCACGGCCAAGTCGGGCAGACCGTCGCGGTTGAAGTCACCGATCGCCACGGAGTTTGGAATCTTCCCGACCGCATAGCTTGGCGCGGCGTCGAACAACGGTTGCGAGCAACTCGCACCCACGGGTTGGCGGAAAGTAAACAGCAGAAGAATGGCGCTGAACGCTGCCTTCAGTGGTGCGTCATTCATCTATTCCCTCATGATTGCACTGTGAACCTATCTCGGTGGTTCACGGCAGTGCAATGATCGTCGTCATGGGTTGCTCTCGGTCGATGGCTGTTTGCGGCCCTTCCACCCGACGTTCCGAATCAAGTACCCTCGCCCAACTCAGGATGCGGGCCAGGCCGGCGTGCACTGATATACGGAGCTCCTCTCGGACCAGTTGCGACATGAACGGATGCCTGTCAGCGTGAATCGGATGGAAGCGGACGAAAGCTTCGACGGCCGCGGGCTCGAGCTGCGTATCGGCGGTGAGCTGCGCCTCAGCTTGAAGGAAAACCCCACCACCGGGTTCCGGTGGGTGGCCGACAGTCTGGCGGATACCGTCTGTAGGCTCGACGGCGATGACTTTGAAAACGTACCAACGGCACGGGGCAGCGGCGGCACCCACCGTTGGCATTTCCACGCCACACGCCGAGGCACCGGAACGCTGCGTTTCAGCTATCGCCGTCCGTGGGAACAAGCCGCGGCATTGCGAACATTTACTCTGACCATTCGCGTGAGCTAACCCGCACCTCAGCGCCACGAAGCGACGCTGCTCACGCTGGGATGTGAAAGTCCTAGCATGAGCAGCGTCGCGTTCGGCCGCTTGCGAATGGAGCAACGCGGGCGGTTGGCCGGCTTATGCGGTGCGCGGGAATGTCGCGTCGCCTTGCTCGGAAAGGAGCCGCTTGAGCGTCTTGAAGGAGAAGTAGAAGGTGCCGTTTTTGCGCCCACCCCACGTGGCGCCCCAAGAGTTGTAGCACCAGACGCGCTCCTTCTTCGCATCGATGCCGAACATTTGGACCTCGTGCCCACCACGCACGGTCGCCGATGCGGTCAAAGGGCATTCGCCGGTGGGGCTTGGTGAATCGAAGGAAGTGTACCAGTTGATACCCAGAATTCCCGGCCGGAGCACGAGACTGCCCAGGAGCTGATCGAGGCTGAAAGTGTGTGCATACCCGGTGATGTATTTGGCCTGCACGGCTGCCTTCATCACCGCCAACCCGGAGCTGCCGGTGTCATCCGGTGGGTACTTGCCAGGAATGTTGTCGAGCTTGGTGGCGACCTTGTAGAGCGCCACTGCATCGGCTTCCGTCAATACACGGCTGGAGACCCACAAGGGGTCGGTCATCAGCACTCCAGCCATCGCATTGCCAGTGCACGATCCGAGGTCGCCCTGGTCGAATGCGCTGACGTGACGTTTGAACGTCACCGTCGTCACAGCCGCTGTCCCTGCCGAGAACGCACGGCTCTGCGGGTCGTGCTCGACGTGACGACCCAATCGCCCGATGCCCGGTTTCTCCTTGATGATTTTAGTCCTGATCTTCATTGCCACATCCCTCCCTTGTGAATGGCTGATATGTCAGACGTGACAGGTCCGCTACCACACGCCTGGCAAGTGTGCAAGTAGGGTTGTTTGGTAGTCGCTGTCGATGCGGCGCGCGGAATGGACTGTTCCTCGAGGCAGGCCTCTTCTGTCTGTGAACGGAATGGCTGGCGTGCTGCGCGACGGCCCAGCTGTCGCCACCCGGATGTGCAAGCGCCGGCCGATCTTCTGCGGCGCCAAACTCGATAGACGCGGTATTGTAAATCGTCCTGTTCTGATTTATCATCGTGATGCAGTATATAATTTCTGATGATCGCGTTGATCTCCCTGGGGGCGCCCGGGCGTGATGGCGCCGGGTGCTAAAGGGGACGCCTGCCAGGGGTCGGCTCAGGCCTCGAGTCCGTTGCGCCAGTCCAGGAGGTGCCATCTGGGACATGCCGTCGAGCCCTTCCACCCGGCGTTCCGAATCAACTACACTTGGCGCGTAACGTGAGGGGCCAGCCGCCAGTGACGACGTTCGACTCGACCTGCACCAGCCCGATCCCATGGCTCGTCGCACAGCTGGAGCACGTTCCCGCGCAGCCGGGACGGCGCGCCGTGGTACTGGTCGGCGCCGAGCGCCAGGCGCATGCGCTGCGCCGGCACGTGTGCGTTGGACTCGATCGTCCGCAGCTGCTTGCCGGCGTGCTCCTCCTGCGTCCCGTGGAGCTGGCGCGCGAGATTCTCGTGCGCGCCGGTCGCGTCCGGCTGCCCGGATGGGAAGCGATCCGTCGCTTGCGCATCCTGCATCTCTTCGCGTCGACGGCCCTGGCGAACGAGCTGCGCTATTTCAATCCCGACCAGCTGCGTGCCGGGCACGGCTACGTCGAGGCCGTTGCGCGCACCATCGCCGATCTCGAAGGCAGCGGCGTAGACGCGACGCTCGCCCTCACGATCGCCGACGCGTGGGCGGCCGCGGAGCCGTTTGCCGCCGGCCGTCTCCATGACGTCGCGCTGACGTGGGCGCGCGCCGACCACGACCGTGGCGCGCGGGCCACCACGGCACAACTGTTGACTGAAGCGGCCACGCTGCTCGCCGCCTTCCCGGGAAGCATTGCCGCCTTCGGCCCGGTCGTCGCCGCGCTCAGCACCTCGCCCGCGACGACCCTCCTGCGCTTCTTGTGCGCCCTTCCCAATTGCCGCGCGATCTTTCAGGATGCGCGCCCATTGCGCACCGGCACGCAGCGCTGGCGCGAGCTGATGCGTCGCCCGCAACCGGTGCGCCGTGGTCAGCTCTCGCTTTTTGACGGTGGGCCTGGCGGCTTGAGGGCCTGGGAGTCTGAGGACGAACAATCCGCAAGTCCTCAAGCCCGCAAGCCCGCAAGCCCCCCGAGCGAGCTCGAGCTTGTTCAGCGCTTCCTCTTCGCGCTGCCTGAGACGCTCACGGACCCGCAACGCCCGCGTTCCAGCGGCGCCGACGGTAGCGTGGACCTCGAAGAGCATCCCAGCCTCGAAGAGGAAATCGAAGCGGCGGTGATCTGGGTGACCGAGCAGCTCGCGGCGGGTGTCGCCGCCGAGGACATTGCGCTAATCGTCCCGGAGCTGGATCCGTATGCGACCCTGCTCACCGACCGTGTGCGGCGTCTCACGGTCGCCCCGACCCCACCGCTGCGCTGCTACGTTGAAGGCGGCCTGCCGCTGGCTGAATCGCCGGCCGGGCTACGCTTGCAAACGCTCCTGACCGCGCTGGCGCGCAGCCTCGAAGCCGAAGCGACGATCCGGCTGCTGCCGGCGCTGCGGCGCGTCGACCAGGGCAACGAAGAGTTGGCGCGTCCGCTGAGCGCGTCGCGCGCCGCCAGCCTGGTGTATGGCGCCGGCATCGTCGGCGGCAGTCCCGCCAATGCCAGCGGGTTGCGCGAATGGGTAGACCGTCTCACGCGCCGCCGCGATACGCTGCGCCAGTTGATCGAGGCCGGTGACGCTCCCAGCCCCGAGAGCGCCGATGAACCCGAGAAACGCCGGCATACCGTCGACCGCCAACAAGCGCAGCGCCGGCTGAACGAGGTTGACGGCGTATTGCCCGCCGTGACGCACCTGCAGCAACTCGCCGAAGAGGTGCTCGCCGGCGCCTCGCTGCGGATGCTATGGGCGCACCTTCGGAAATTTGCCGAAACCTGGTTGCGTCTGCCGCCCGATCCGCCGCAACTCCTGGCGACGCTCGACCAACAGCTGCGGCCGGCGCTCGACGATGCGGTCGCTCAGAGCGTGACGGGCTTTGCCGCGCTGCAGTTCCTGATGGAAGCGCTGCGTCGGGAACGCCGGGTAACCGGCCGTTTCGGCGAGCCGTGCATTTTCGTCGGCACGCCGGACCACGCCGCGGGTTTGCCGTTTGCCGCTGTGCGTCTGCTCGGGCTCGCCGAGGGGGCTTTGCCACACACGCCGCACGATGACCCGATCATCCCGGACGGACTGCGTCAGCGCATCGAGGACGCGGCGCGCGCCGGCGGCGCGACGGTCTTCGTTCCCCGCCTCGCGGACCAGGTTCTTGACGACATCCATGCCGCGTTTCGGGTCGTCAGCGCGACGCGGCAACGGCTGGCGCTGTCGGCGCCGCGGCAATGGGTGGATCGCAGCGACCGTGAGGTGTCGGGCCTCATGCTCGAGGTGGCCACGGCGCTCGGCCGCGTCCGACAAGGACACCCGGACGAAGGCGACGTGCCGACCGCGGCGCGCCTGCGCGCCGCATATTTCAATCCGGGCCGTATGCTGCGGCGCCGGGCCGCCGCGGCGCAACCGCTGACGCCGCGGACGCAGCTGGCAGACACCCCACAGGCGTCGCCCCATGGGATCGCCGTGCCTGCCGAATGGTTGCGCGGCTCCGCGGCACTCGACCGCGTGCACGCATTGACGACGGCGGTGTACGACAGCGCCTTGGCGGGCATCGACGGCGTGATCCCCGACGCCTGGGCGGCCGTTCTGGCGCCGGGGCTGGTGCCGCAACGTCCGATCTCGGCATCGGCGCTGGGCGTCTTGCTGAACTGCCCGCACCGCTTCCTGTTGGAACGCATTCTTCATTTCAACGAGCCGGCATCGCGCCCGTCGACCGATGTGATCGATCCGATCGCCTACGGTGCGCTGTTTCACGCCGCGGCCGAACGGTTCTTCCACGCGGCGGGCCGCGCGCTCTGCGCGCACGACGGAAACCTCGACGACTGGATCGCGCGGGCCCAAGCCATCGCGACCGAGCAGTTTGATCGGCTGCGCGACGAGTATCCGTTGCGTGGCAGCGACGCCGTCGAACGCGAGCGCCTGCGCCTGCTGCGTCAGACCGCGCAGCTGGTGCGCGACGAGTGGCGCCGGCCGCAACGTGAGTATCTCGACAGCGAGCTCGACTTCGGAACGCCGACGCCGGTGCCGCTGCCGGTCGACGGCGGTGCCTTGTACGTGCGCGGTGCGATCGACCGCCTCGATCGCATGCCGACGGGTGGGTTGTCGGTGCGCGATCTCAAGACCGGGCGCGTGCATGACCTGGGCGAAGATCCGATGAATGCCGGGCGCGACTTGCAGATCGGCGTGTACACCCTGGTGCTCGAAGCTTCGGGGTACGGCGCCGGAAATGACGCAGCCGCCCCTGTCGTCCAGGCCGCGTACGTCCACCCGTCGGCGGCACAAGCGGAAGAGCGCGCCTTCGAGGGTGCGGAGCTCGATCTGCTGCGGCGACGTACGGCCACCTGGCTGCGCGTCGCGTATCGCCTGCTCAGCGCCGGTAGCTTCCCGCGCACGCC
>CAZTDK010000037.1:0-17709 GCA_964611965.1 uncultured Binatia bacterium (SeqCode)
CGGTGCCACCGGGGCGCGCTTGATGACCACTCTGCTGAACGAGCTGGAGCGCACCGGCGGCCGCTACGGCTTGCAGACCATGTGCGAAGGTGGCGGGCAAGCGAACGTGACCATCATCGAACGATTGTGAAGCGCCAACGGCGAATGGCGAGAGTGAAGAATGCTTCACCACGAAGAACACGAAGCGCACGAAGGAAGCGCGAAGGTACCAGCTCATGCCCCTGGAGCAATCCTCAATTCCCATGACCTTTTCCGAATCATGCTAGAACTGGCTCCCTCATCTGCGTGGTCTTCGCGCCCTTCGTGGTGAATTCGTTTTCAGATGACGGGTAAGAATGCGATTCGCCTTTACCGAAGAGCAAGAAGCACTGCGTGACGCGGCGCGCGGTTTCCTCGCCGATCACTCGTCGGCGGCACAGGTGCGCGCCGCGATGCAGACGGAGGCGGGCTATGACCCGGCCGTCTGGCAGCGCATCGGCGCCGAGCTTGGGTGGACCGCGATCCTCATTCCCGAAGCGTACGGGGGCCTCGGCCTCGGCTACGTGGAACTCGTGGCACTGATGGAGGAGATGGGAGCGGCGCTGCTGTGCGCGCCGTTCTTCTCGACCGTTTGTCTCGCAACCAACGCCCTGCTGCTTGGTGGTGATGAGGCGCAGAAACAGCGCTACTTGCCCGGCGTTGCTGCCGGTGCAACGACGGCCACCGTTGCCTGCACCGAGCAGAACGGGCGCTGGGATGCGTCGGGCATCGAGCTGTGCGCCGAGCCGCGGGGCGCGAGCTTCCTCTTGAACGGTACCAAGACCTTCGTGCTCGACGGCCACACGGCCGAGTTGTTGATCGTGGCGGCGCGCCGCCGCGGCACGCGTGGGGAGGAAGGGATCTGCGTGTTCGCGCTGCCCGCAGATACGCCTGGGATCGAACGCCGGTTGCTGTCGACGATGGACCAGACGCGTAAGCAAGCAATGATCACCTTCCGCGACGTTGCCGTGCCCGCCGACGCGCTGCTCGGTCGCGAGGGCGCGGGCTGGCCGTTGCTCAGCGGCGTCTTCGATCTCGCCGCGGTCGGACTGGCGGCGGAGCAGTTGGGTGGGGCGCAGCGCTGCCTCGATCTTTCCGTCGACTACGCCAAGCAGCGCGTGCAGTTCGGGAGGCCGATCGGTTCGTTCCAGGCCATCAAGCACAAGTGCGCGGACATGCTGCTGCGCGTCGAGTCCGCGCGCTCCGCCGGATACTACGCCGGCTGGGCGGCCAGTGTGCAGGAGCCGGAGCTGCCGGCGCTCGCGTCGCTCGCGAAAGCCTACTGCTCCGACGCGTACTTTCATTGTGCCGCCGAGGCGATTCAGATCCACGGCGGCGTCGGCTTCAGCTGGGAGTACGATGTACATCTCTACTTCAAACGCGCCAAGTCGAGCGAAACCTTGCTCGGCGATGCGACCTACCATCGCGAGCTGGTGGCGCAGCGGATTGGGCTGTAGCGTGAGGGGAGAGGTATTGAACAGAACAGAAAAAGAAATGGAAAACCGGGAACCGGGAATGGAGAATGGAGAACGGGCCAATGGGTTGCCGTTCCATTTACCGGTTCTGAATTCTCGGTTCTCCATTCCCGGTCTTCCATTTCTTTTCGTGTTCGACTCGACTCGGTCTGGATGAGAAATGAACAATCCACTCGACATGTCGGGCAAGGTCGTCATCATTACCGGTGGTGGCAAGGGCGTCGGACGGGGCATCGCGACGCGCTTTCTCGAGGCCGGCGCCGACGTGATCATCTGTGGGCGCCATGAGCCGGAGACGCTTCCCGCTGCCGGCGGCAAGCCGGCGGTGTTCGTTGCGGTCGACGTGCGCCAGGTCGAGGACATCGACAAGCTCGTCACTGCCACCCTCGACCGTTTCGGTCGCCTCGACGTGTTGGTGAACAATGCCGGCGGGTCGCCGGTAGCCGCCGCGGCCACGGCCTCGCCGCGCTTCTCGGAATCCATTCTGAAGCTCAACCTCATTGCGCCGCTCAACTGCGCGCAACGGGCCAACGCCGTCATGCAACAGCAGGCGTCCGGTGGTGCGATCATCAACATTGCCAGCGTCAGCGGCACACGGCCCTCGCCCGGCACGGCGGCGTACGGCGCGGCGAAGGCGGGCCTGATGAACCTGACACAAACACTGGCCGTGGAATGGGCGCCACGTGTGCGCGTCAACGCCGTCGCTGCCGGGATGATCCGTACCGAGCAAGCGCACCTGCATTACGGCGACGACGCCGGCATCGCCGCCGTGGCCGCCACAGTTCCATTGGGCCGGCTGGGCGAGCCGCAGGACGTCGCCGACGCCTGCCTCTTTTTGGCGTCGCCGCTGGCAAGCTACATCAGTGGCGCCAGCCTGGTCGTGCACGGCGGCGGCGAACGCCCGGCGTACCTCGACGCCGCACACAGCACTGTGACGGAGAAGCCGAAGTGACGGAAATGCGTGCGCGGATGCGGCGGGTGCCGAGGTGCGAGGGCGTCGGGCTCAAGCCCTCAAGCCCCCAGGCCCCCAATCCCGCTCTGTAAAATCCATGAAGGAGAGCCACATGAATCGTTTCGAAGGAACCACCGCAATCGTCACCGGCGCCGGCTCCGGCCTGGGGCGCGCGACTGCGCAGCGCCTCGCCGCGGAGGGTGCGGCGGTGGCGTGTATGGACGTCGCGCTCGCTGGCGCCGAAACGACTGCAGCATCCGTTCGCGAGGCGGGCGGGGTTGCGAGCGCTTATCGCGTCGACGTGTCCGATCCGGGCTCGGTGCGTGCCGCCGTGACGGCGGTGGCCAGCGACCTGGGCCGGCCGTCGGTGCTGGTGAATTGTGCCGGCATCGGCAAGTTTGCCCACTCGCATGAAATGCCGTTCGAAGACTGGTCACGCATCATTGCCGTCAACCTCACCGGCAGCTTCCTCATGGCGCAAGCGGTGTTGCCGTATCTGCTGGACGGCGGCGGCAGCATCGTCAACATCGCGTCCAACGCGGGATTGATGGGGCAGCCGTACAGTGCGGCGTACTGTGCCTCGAAGGGCGGGGTGATCCAGCTCACCCGCGCCCTCGCGGATGAGTATTTGAACCGCGGCGTACGCGTCAACGCCGTCGCGCCCGGTGGTATCGCCACGCCGCTGCAACACGCCTTCAAGCTGCCGGATGGGGCGGATCCGAAGGCCATTCGCAAGATGATCACGCCGTTGGGCAACGCCCAGCCCGAAGAGATCGCCACCCTGGTGGCGTACGTCGCCTCGGACGAAGCGCGTTACATGACCGGTTCGATCGTCTCGATCGACGGCGGCCTCACAATTTGAGCCGCCACACCGTAGAGAAGCGAAGCACAGAGGCACTGTCCACACAGAGAAAATGGGAGCAGCTCACTGACGTTGCACGAGGTAGCTGCTCATCGGATGCGTCTCGAAGCGGCTGAAGTCGATGAACCGTTGGCAGCTCTCCATCATAAGACGCTGATGCGCCTTCAACGTTTCCGGTGAGCCGCCGGCGTTGTAGAAGACCATCGGGTCGGTGGCGGCCGCCGCCGGGAAGGCTTCTTCGACAATCGCGACCCAGGGCGGCGCATCCGCCGTCAGCGGCCGCACCACAACATTCTGGATGTAGAGAAACGTGCTCTGCGTGGCGATCGCCACCGGCGTGTGCTGCTCCTGCCAGCGCTGTAACCACTGCTCATACGTGAGCGCGCCGGGTCGTTCGAGAAAGGCGACGGTGTACAATCCCGGAAGTCGTTCGCCAGGAGGGCTGCTCTGCGTCGTGTTGACGAGTGGAACCGATTCGACGGCCAGATAGCCCGCGATCCGAGCGGTAGCGCCGGCCAGCACCGCTTCGATTGGTCCGCGATTGAGCGCCGTGTCCAACCACATCGACACGACACCCGACAGCGGCTGGCGCATCTGCGTGATCCGCAGTCCCGGTAGCGCCCGTTCATCCGCGAGACTCACCGCCAGGCCGTGGGCACCCAGGTCGATCACCGTCTGCGCGACCGCTCCGAGCAGCCGTTCCCTGAATCGTTCGATGGGGATTTCGTCCGGCTTCCAGACGACGTAGAGCAGTTTTTCCATCATGCCTCCGGCGCCGCCCGGCGTAGCATGAACGCGGCTCGCCTTCCAAGGCAAGCAGAGGGAATCGCGAAAACGGGACTGTGGAGTTGATCCGCAGATTGACGCAGATTGTCACAGATTTGCCTCACATGAGCATCTGCGTGACTCTGTGCAAATCTGTGGATCTCCTCTAGTAAGCGCAAAACTTCCTAGTCATCTTGGTTTCTTGGGTGACGTTAGGTTTGGCCCTGCGCAAAGAAGGGTATTGCCCCGCCGATCGGGTGGCGCTAGACCTGGGGCCGCTACATGCGCACACGCGAGATCGTCCGCCGACGGATTCCCCGCGGCAAGATCGCCCTCCAATGGGATAGAGATGGTGGCTGAGAAGGTGAGCCCAATCCACGCGTCGGTATCTCTACGGGCGTCGAATAGCGATCTCAACGACGCGCTGCGCGGCCTGCTGCTCGACAACCTGCCCTTGGTGAACGGGGTGGTGAGCGTGCTCTACGCCGCGTACGCGGTGGGGCACCACTTCATGCTGCCCGCGTTCGCCAACACCATGTCGGCGGTGGCGGCGGGCACGGCGCTGCTCCTAGCTGCGCTGTCACTGCGGCTCCAGCGGCAGCGGCCGGCGTTGAAATGGACGTATCCGCTGGCCGCCGTCCTCGCCGCGGCGGCGCTGTTGAACACGCTGCTGCACCTGTATCTGCTCGATGACGCCCAGGAAACCACCAACGTGATGTTGGTGGTCATCAGCGCCGGGTTCCTGTTCTTCTCCTCGGCGTGGTTCGGTGCGATTGCGGTGATCACCTTGGTGGGCTGGAGCGCCGTTGCATGGGCTATGGAGATGCCGTCGCCGGCGTTTCGGCATTTCGGCTTTGCGTTGCTGACGGCGACGGTCCTGGCAACGCTGCTGCACGTGGTGTGGGTGCGCGCGCTGCGCCGGCTGCACAGCATGCGGCTGCGCGACGAAGTTCGCAAAGCGGAGCTGGCGGCGGCGCTGGCCGGATCGGAAGCGGCGCGGCAGGCGCTCGAGGTGTCGAAGCGCGAGCTCGAGGACATGGTGCGCGCGGTGCAGGAGAGCGAGGAACGCTTTCTGCGGTTCACGGATCTCGAAGGCATGGCGGTCCACGAGCGCGGCGTCATGCTGGAAGCCAACCCGATGTTGGCACGCATGTTCGGCTACGAGCTGCCCGAGATTCTGGGTCGTGACGTACTCGACTTCATGGACGCGGAATCACACCAGTCGGTGATGGCGCACTTGCTGTCCGACGACGAGCGACCGTACGAGGCCATCGGCGTGCGGCGCGATGGCCGGCGGCTGCCGCTCGAGCTCTCGGGCAAGGCAGTGGCGTATCACTCCCGCAAAGTGGGCGTGCTCATTGTGCGCGACATCACGGAGCGCAAACACGCGGAGGCGGCGTTGCTCGATAGCGAGGCCCGCTTCCGTCAGCTCGCCGATGCCATGCCGCAGATCGTCTGGTCGGCGCGGCCCGATGGTGAAATCGATTACTGGAATCGGCGGTGGTACGAGCTGGTGGGCTTGCCCTCCGGGAGCCCGGGCACACGCGGCTGGCGCGCGGTGTTGCACCCCGACGACGCGCAGCTGGTCGAACCGCGCTGGCGCCGCGCGCTCGAATCCGGCGAGGCGTACGAAGTTGAGTATCGATTCAAAGACCGCAGCACCGGCGGGTACCGCTGGTATCTGACGCGCGGCTTGCCGGTGAAGGATGAGCGGGGAACGATCCTCCGGTGGTTCGGCACGAGCACCGACATCGATGATCAGAAGCGCAACGCGCAGGCGCTCGAAGACGCGAACCGGCAGAAGGACGACTTCCTGGCGATGTTGGCGCACGAGTTGCGTAACCCGCTGGCACCGATTCGCAACTCCGTGCAGGTTTTACGGGTGCTCGGCACGCCCAACCCGCGCGCCGAGAAGATGTACGCGGTGATTGATCGGCAAGTGACGCACCTCGTGCGTCTCGTCGATGACCTCCTCGACGTGTCGCGCATCTCGCGCGGCAAGATCCTGCTGAAGAAGCAGCGTCTGGATCTGACGCCGCTGGTGCGGGCCACCGCGGAGGATCATCGGATTGACCTGAACGCGGCGGGCCTGGCTCTGGCCGTGCAGGTGCCGGATCGTCCCCTCTGGCTGGTCGGTGATGCGACACGGCTGGCGCAGGTGATCGGCAACCTGCTCGACAATGCCAGCAAGTTTACCGATCCGGGTGGGCGGGTGACCATCGCGCTGACCGTCGCCCCGGATGCCGCGTCGGTGGTCATCAGCGTCAGTGATACCGGCATCGGCATGGAAGCCGAGCTGCTCGAGCACATCTTCGAAACCTTTACGCAGGCCGACCGTACGCTGGCGCGCAGCCGTGGTGGGATGGGCCTCGGCCTGGCGCTGGTGCGCGGGCTCGCGCAGTTGCACGGCGGCGAAGTGCGCGCCAAGAGCGCCGGCCCCGGAAAGGGATCGGAGTTCCAGATTCATCTGCCGCTCGAGCCAGCGCAGGTCACGCCGGCGGCGGTGGCGCGTCCGCGTCCGGCGCCGCGCCGTTCGCGCCGCGTCCTCCTCATCGAGGACAACGTCGACTGCATCGGTAGCATGCGCATGTTGCTGGAGCTCAACGGCCACGAGGTGGCCGTGGCACAGTCGGGGCATCCGGGTGTGGAAGCGGCGCGCCATTTTCATCCCGACGTCGTTCTGTGCGATATCGGCTTGCCGGGCGGCATGGACGGCTACGCGGTCGCACGCACGCTGCGCCAGGATCCGGCATTTAGCGGGATCTACCTCGTTGCCCTCACCGGCTACGGCCAGGAAGAGGATTGCCGGCGCGCCCGCGAAGCGGGGTTCGATCTGCATGTGACGAAACCCGTCGATCCGACGTATCTCGAAGAGCTGCTCGCGAACGGCTCAAGACGGGCTGCGGGTCCGGCTCCAGACCTTCGGTGAAGCAAGCCTCTGCCGCCGTTGTTGTCATGCGCGTCGCATTGATGGTAGGCGTTGGTCCAGCCTGCGAGGTCGGAAGGAACAACCGTGAACGTCGGCTTTGTTGGACTGGGAAATATCGGATTGCCGATGGCGAGGAACATTGCCGATGCCGGCTTTGCGCTGACGGTGTTCGACCTGAATGCGGTGCCGCTGCAGCACATGGCCGCGCACGGCGCACAGGTCGCCGCGAGCCTGGCTGAGCTTGGTCGGGCGTGCGACTGCGTCGGCATCTGCGTGCGTGATGACACCGAGGTCGAGCAGGTGTTGCTGGGTGACGCCGGCATCTTCGGCCGCGCACGGCCGGGTACGGTGGTCGCCGTGCACAGCACCATCCGGCCGCGCACGGTGGTGCGGCTGGCGGAGATCGGCGCGGCATCCGGCGTGCACGTGCTCGACGTGCCGATCACCGGTGGGGCGCACGGCGCGGCGGCGCGAACCCTGTGCTACATGGCCGCCGGCGACACGCAGGTCATCGAACGTTGCCGCGCGGTCTTCGCCACCTCGGCGGCGCGCATCGTCCTCACTGGTCCGCTGGGCTCGGGCATGGCGACCAAGCTCGCGAACAACCTGATGATGTACCTGGGGTTCGTCGCCGCCTTCGAGGCGACGCGGTTTGCGGCGCACGCCGGAATCGCCGAAGAGATTCTGACCGCCGTGACGCAGGCAAACGGCGTGATGACACCGCCGATGCTGGCCTACCTCGGTTTGCTCAAGACCATCAGCCGTCACCAGGAGCGCCTCGCGCTGCAGCCGCAGCTGGAGAAGTTCACCGACCTGGCGGAGAAGGATCTGGCCATCACGCTGGAGTATGCCGCCGAGCTTGGCGTCACTTTGCCCGCCACCGCGCTGTGCCAGCAGCTTATGGCGCGGGTGTACGGCTTGGATGAAGGGCGGCAACCCGGGCGCGCTGCCGAGTGAGTCTTGAAGAGCGCGCGTCACCGCACTTGGAGAGGAAGAAATGGAAAACCGGGAACCGGGAATTGAAAATGGAGAACCGGTTAGCGGGGTGGGCTTCCATTTGCCGGTTCTCCATTCCCGGTTTTCCATTTCTTAGCGCGGTGCGATCAGGAGGTTTGCCCCATGGTGCACTACGACCCCTTCGCCTACGAGACGCACGAGAATCCGTATCCGCTCTACCAGCAGCTGCGCGACGAGGCGCCGGCCTATTACAATGGCGAGCTCGATTTCTGGGCGCTGTCGCGGTACGCGGATGTGCGCAACGCGCTGATTGATCACGACACGTTTTGCTCCGGGCAAGGATTCCTGCTCGAAGACATTGGCGAGCTGGCGTTGCCGATGGTGCTCGGCATGGACCCGCCCGATCACGCGCGGCTGCGCGGTACCATCAACCGCGCCATGACGCCGCGCCGCGTCGCCGCGCTCGAGGAGCCGATCCGCCGGCTGGCGCGCCGCCTGCTCGATGGATTCGCCGGGTCTGGCCGCGGCGACATCGTCGCCGACTTTGCGGCGGTCTTACCGATGAACATCATCTCCGAGCTGCTCGGTGTGCCGCACGCGGATCGCACCGAGCTTCGCCGCTGGGCCGACGACATGGTGGAGCGCGACGATGGTGTGAAGGGCTTGCCCGCGCGCGCGGTCGAAGCCGGCGGCAAGATCGTTGCCTACTTCGACGCGATGCTGCGGCGCCGCGCCGCCGCGCCGAGTGACGATTTGCTCAGCTTGTTGATCGCCGCCGAGCAACGCGGCGAGGTCAGTCACCTGGAACTGCTGGGGTTTTGCTTCCTGCTGATCATCGCCGGCAACGAGACGACGGCGAAGCTGATCGGCAACATGACCTATCAGCTCAGCCGCCACCCGGAACAACGCCAACGGCTCATTGAGCATCCGTCGTTGATTGCCAACGCCGTCGAGGAGGTGCTGCGCTACGAGTCGTCGACGCACATGATGGCGCGCACGCTAACCCGTGATCTCGAGCTCCACGGCCGCACCCTCGAGAAAGGGAAGAAGGTCGCGTTGATCCTCGCCTCGGCGAACCGCGACCATCGCTATTGGGCGAACCCCGACATCTTCGACGTCGGGCGCGACACGACGGGCACGCTGGCGTTTGGCTTCAGCATTCACCACTGTCTGGGTGCGTCGCTGGCACGTATGGAAGGTACGGTGGCGTTGCAGGAGATCCTGGCGCGCATCCCGGATTTTGCCGTGGAGGAGCTTGGCCTCAAACGGGTGCATTCGGGGAATGTCCGCGGCTTCAGTCACGTGCCGATTCGCTTCACGGCGTCGCCGTGAGGGAAAGAGAATCACGAAAGCACGAAAGAGCGAAAGCACGAAAAAGAAGGGGCGACTGGCTTCGCGTGACCGTCGGCGGCGTTTGCCATCCCTGAAGGGAAGATACTTCTTGCGTTGAGGTTGACGATATGACGACTACGAGTATCGAGGCGATGGTTCGTGATCTGGCGGACCGCGAGACCATCCGTGATCTGGCCAGTCGCTACGCACATTGCGTCTGGCGCAAGGACGTCGACGGCGCGGTCAGCTTGTTTGCGGACGACGGCGAAATGGACACCGGTGATCGGCCCGCGATCAAGGGGCGTGCCGCTTTGCGCGACGAGTACGCGCGGATGATCACCGGA
The DNA here is from genome assembly GCA_964611965.1 of uncultured Binatia bacterium (SeqCode). Taxonomy (GTDB): domain Bacteria; phylum Desulfobacterota; class Binatia; order HRBIN30; family HRBIN30; genus CAZTDK01. Next base: position 9,635 of record CAZTDK010000037.1, read on the forward strand.
CCGCAGTTTCATCCCTTCGTGCACAACCATCTCATCGAATTGCACGGCGACACTGCCTCCGGCATTTGCTACCTCGACCTGCGCGCCACCATGGAAGGGACGAGCATGATCGGCTCCGGGTACTACGACGACCGCTACGTTCGCAGCGATGGCGAATGGAAGTTTCAATCGCGCAAGCTCACCTTGTGTTACTTCGTGCCATTACGACAAGGGTGGGCCGAAGCAAGGTAGTCAGCAGCGCGTGGTACAGCTCCACGCGAGTTTGTGATCAGTTCATCCTCCCGCATGAATCAAGTTGCTCACTTGCGGTGAGCTCGGCGTGGCCACGAACGCGTGCCACGCGTCAGCCCGGTGTTTTCGGAAGCACCGGATAGCGACCCATCCTGTCCTGAGGCTCCCCGAAGGGGGGCGGCCCATAGAACGCCGCCCGCAGGGCAATTAGTGTCTTGCAATTTGACTACGATCGGGCGACGATCCCCGGGTCTGGAAAAATATGCAATGCAGCTTTACTCGATGGCTTGCGGGTGCTTTCGGGGGCGGAGGGAGACGCGTCGGGCGTGCTCTCGGTTGGGTGGTGGTGGGAATTCTGGCGGCACCCCGATTCGTATGGGGTGCCCCGTTGTTTGGTGACCAGCGGACGTATCCGGTCGGAACTTCGCCGGTGGCGATTGCCGGGGGCGAGCTCAACGCCGCTCCCGGTGTGGATCTTGCCACCGCAGACGAGGGTGACACGATCAGTCTGCTGGCGAATCGCGGCGACGGAGTGTTCGTGCCGGCGGGATACGCCGCGATCGCCGACCGGTATACGGCGACCGACATCACCAGCGGGCGCTTCAATGCCGGTCCGATCGACGATCTGGCTATGTCCGCGGATGACACCAACAGCCCAACGTTCGCCGGGGCGGTACTCCTCTACCGCGGTAGCGGCGCTTTGCAGTTCACGCCGACGCCTGTCACGGTAGGCGTGTTTCCAACCTGCGTCGTCCGTGCCGATCTCACGGGAGACGGCATCGACGACCTTGCCGTTTGCGGAACCGGTCTTGGCGGGAACGGCCTGATCTCGATCTTGCGCGGTGGGAACGACTTCAGTTTTACACACCCCGTCAGTGTGCCGCTTGGCTCCATTAGCGCGAGTCGGTTGGCGGTCGGGGACCTTGATCGCGACGGCTGGCCGGACATGGTCATTGTTGATACCGATGGCAACGCCATCTGGATCAAGTACGGTGGCTGTGAACCTCAGCCTTGCTTCGGGCCTCCGCTCCTCCTGGCAACGAGCCACGCGCCCACGAGTGTGGTGATCGCCGATCTCGGTGACACGTTCCCTGCCATCGCCGTGACGAGTCGCGATGACGGCACGGTTGAGGTGTACCGGCAGTTGCAAAGCCGAGTGTTCCAATCGCGCGCCGCCTATGCGGTCGGCCAGGCGCCGATCGCGCTGGCCGCGGCCGATGTTGACGGGAACCACACCGTCGATTTCCTCGCCGTCAATCATGACTCCGATGACGTCACCGTCCTGCTGGCGGACGCGGCGGGCCACCTGTCGCTTGGCGAGACCATTCCCGTGGGCCACCACCCCGTCGCCATCGCGATCGCTGACTTGAACGGTGACGGGAAGATGGATTTCGCGACCGCGGACCAAGATGACGAAACCTTTGGCGCGGATACGCAGAGCGTGTCCGTGGTGCTCAATGGCACGACGCCGCCGTTGACGCCGACGCCGAGCCCCACAAGGACACTCACGAATACGCCGACGGTGACTCCCACAGGGAGGCCCGGAACACCGACGCCGACGCGCACGATCTCAGGGAGTCCGCGACCGACTTCTACTCCCGCGGGGCCCTGGGATGCGAATTGTGATGGACGGCTGGACGAAAGTGACATCGACACGGTCATCGCGCGTGTGTTTGATGCCGAGTCGGGATGCCTGCTGGAGCGGGTCACCGCGGCTGACGTCACGGCCACCGTCGAAGCGGTCTCGGCTGTTCGATAGGGCTCTGCAAAGCAAATTGGGTAAATCGCATGAAGATGAAACTGCTATGTCGACTATCTGTTTCACTCCTGATCCTGCTGCTCCTGGCGGCGCGGCCGCTGCTCGCGGGACAGGTCGATACCCCGACGGACACGCCGACCGACACGCCGACGGAGACGCCGCCGGAGACGCCGCCGGAGACCCCAACAGATACGCCAACGGACACACCGACAGAGGTTGCCAGCGACACGCCAACGGAGACGCCGACCGACACCCCGACGCTCACGCCCACGCCGGTGCCGACGGACACCGTGACCGAAACACCTATCGACACTCCAACGCTGACCGCCACGGCTACCGAGATTCCAACCGATACCCCGACGGACACGCCGACCGATACTCCAACCGAGAACCCAACCGACACGCCATTACCGATCGCCACGGCCACCGACACGCCGACTAGTCTCCCCACGGACACGCCGACGCCGGTCCCGACGGCGACGCCGACCGGTACGCCGACGGATACCGCGACCGCGACGCCGTCTGACACACCGACCGAGACTCCCACCGAGACGCCGACCGATACGCCGACGGCGACCCCAACGGACACTCCCACCGATACGCCGACGGCGACTCCAACGGACACTCCCACCGATACGCCCACGGCGACGCCAACCGACACGCCGACCAATACGCCCACGGCGACGCCGACCGACACGCCGACCAATACGCCCACGGCGACGCCGACCGACACACCGACGGCAACGCCGACCGCCACGCCCACGGACACGCCGACCGAGACCCCGACGGAGACGCCGACCGCCTCGCCGACTGACACCCCGACGGCCACGCCCACGCCGACGACGGTAGCGTTCAGTATCAGTAAGACCGACAGCCCCGATCCCGTGCCGGCCGGGCAGCAAGTGACCTACACGATCTCGTACAGCAACGTTGGCACCCAGCCCGCGACGGCCGTGGTGATCACCGAGACCTACGATCCCACCGTGACCTTCGTGTCGGCCAATCCGCCGCCCGATGTCGGGACCAACAACCAGTGGACGGTCGGGACGCTGTTCCCGGGTCCGATCTTTCAGATCACCGTCGTCGTCCAGGTACCGGCGGCAGTCCTGCCCGGAACCGTGCTGAACAACACCGTTGACATCGCCAATACGCTCGCCGGTGCCGAGGCGGTGCAGACGACGTTGGTGGTGGCGGCGTTGCCGACCCCGACGCCGACCCCGAGCGGCACCCCGATTCCGGGGGCCGGCAGTCCCACCGCGACGGCCACGGCAACGTTTACGCCGCCGCAGCCGTTTGGCCCGTCGAGTCTGGGGTTCTCGATGACCGGAGCCCCGCGCAATCCGCGCGTCGACGTGAACCAGGAAGTGAGTTACGCGATTCGGATTCGCAACACCACAGGCGCGACGGTTGAAAACATTACGGTCGCGGATCAGCTGCCCAGCGGCCTGGAATTCGCCTCGGCGTCGCCGCCGCCGACCAACTTCCTGCCGGCGGGCCCGGTGTGGGTTTTCCCGAACCTCTTGACCGGGGACTCCATCCTGATCCTGCTGCGCACCGCCCTGCCACCGACGACCCCAGTCGGCACCCAGTTGCGCAATGTGGTGACCTTGGCGGACAGCACCGGTCGTGCGACTGCCGAGTTCTCCGGCAGCGTGCGCGGGGCGCGCCTCGGTACGCCCAAGTTGGACGTCAGCATTACCGGCGTTCATCAAGCCCTGGCAAACAGCCGGGCGACGTTTACGCTCGACCTCGACAACAGCGGCACCGCCGATGCCCACGCCGTCGTCCTTACGTTGAGCTTCCCGGCGCCGACATCGCTGGTGTCCGCACTCCCCGGGCCAACGACGTCGATTGCCGGTACGGCCACCTGGAACTTCGACACGCTCCCCAGTCCTGGAAAGGAACGAATACGCTTTGTGCTCGCGCTGCCGGGAGATCTCACGGCAGGGACGGTGTTGCATCTCTCCGCGACCGTCAGCGACGGCGTAGGAAACACCGCGACCGATACTGCAGACGTGACGGTCAGAAACTAGGCCCGGCCGGCGCCTCTTCTACGGGCCGCTCCCCCCTTCGGGGAGCCTCAGGAGAGGATTGGTCGCTGGGCGCTGCCAAGTCCGATAGGCTGTTAGGCCTGCGGCCGGCGTGTCTCCTACGCGGTCTGCTCCCGGTGCGGTGGAGTAGCGCGCAAGGTACGGAGGAGAACGCACCGGAGTGGACCGCAGGGACGTTGGGTGCAATCGGCGCACGACAGAAGATCCGCACCTATCGCACCCAACGTCCCTATCCTTTCCCGGGTGTATTGCATGCGCGCGCACAGTTCTCTGGAGCGACCAGCACATGCTTCACATAGCGCTTGCCCGAAGCCTTCGCACGCGCCCTTCCCACAGGGGTCCGCGGCGATGGGAGGGTGCTCCTCTTCTTTTTGCTCCTTGGAGATTTCGTGCTTTCGTGATCCTCCGAATAAGCCGCGCTGCCGCCCACGAGAACCGTTCCAATGGCCGAACGCTACCACCCTGTGGGACTTGGAAGTGTGCAGCGACCCAACGGGGAGCGGGCTATAGAAAGGACGCCGACCGCAGGTCCTGGTTTCGACCGGGTGCGAATGGTACAACGCCAGCCGTCAGCGTTCAGCTGTCAGCTCATTCAGAGAGGATCGTTCGTATGGCAGACGCAGTGAAGGCGGCCGAGCTCGGCGATGTCGAAAAGGTTGTGGCGGCTACCGACCGTGTCGTTCGCGCGGCACTGGAAGTGGCGCGCCGCCGTACCGACGGTGGTGCGGGCATTGATGCCGCGCAAGTGCATTGCGAGCGCTTGGCCTATGCGGCGACCGAGGTGGCGGCGGCGAAGGAGCTCATCGCGTACGCTACGGCTGCCTGCGCGCAGGGCCACGACGATCCGCTGATTACCGAGATGGCAGCCGTGTTCGCCGCCGAAGTTGCACAGCGCCTCAGCGGCAATGTCGATGCGCATGCCGACGCATTCGGCCTCGACGACGGCTTCATCAACGACACGCTCGGCGCCGCGGCGATCAAAGCCAGCATTCGCAGTGGGCTCAGCGATGCGCGCGTGCAGGCGCTTGGCCGCCAGGTGATGCAGCAGCGCGGCGCCAACCATGCCTGGCTCGAGAGCGACATCGCCGTGATGACGCGCGATTCGGTGCGCCAGTTTGCGGAAGCGGAGGTCGCGCCGATCGCCGAGCACATTCATCGGACCGACGATCTCATCCCCGACTCCCTCATCGAGAAAATGAGTGAGCTCGGTTTCTTCGGGATGTCGGTGCCGGAGGACTTCGGCGGCGGCGGCATGGGCAACTTGCCGATGATCATTACGACCGAGGAGCTGTCGCGCTGTTCGCTGGCTGCTGCCGGGAGTCTGATCACGCGTCCCGAGATTCTCACCAAGGCGCTGATCAAAGGCGGCACCGCGGCGCAGAAGCAGCAATGGCTGGGGCCGATCGCCGCGGGCCAGATCATGGTCGGCATCTCGGTGACCGAGCCCGATACGGGTTCGGACGTAGCTTCGGTGAAGTGCCGCGCCGATGCCGCCGAAGTCGGTGGTCAACAGGGATACGTCATCAACGGCGCCAAGGCGTGGTGCACCTTCGCCGGCCGCGCCAACGTGCTTGCGGTCCTGGCACGCACCGACCCTGACCCGAAGAAAGGTGCTCGCGGGCTGTCGCTGTTCATCGTCGAAAAGGACGCCTTCGCGGGCCACGAGTTCGAAATGAAGCAACCCACGGGCGGTGTGTTGCAGGGCAAGGCCGACCGCACTCCCGGCTACCGCGGCATGCACTCGTTCACGCTGAGCTTCGAGAACTATTTCGTGCCGGCGCGGAACCTCGTGGGCGAAGCCGGCGGCATCAACAAGGGCTTCTACCTGCAGATGGGAGGCTTCGCGGCGGGCCGTTTGCAAACCGGCGGCCGTGCGACCGGCGTCTCACAAGCGGCGTTGGAATGCACGGCGGCGTATGCCAACGACCGCAAGCAGTTCGGCCAGCCCATCGGCAGCTTCCAACTCACGCAACACAAGCTCGGGCGCATGGCGACGCACGTGATGGCGGGGCGGCTGCTCACCTATGCCGCGGCGCTAGCGATGGACCGCGACGAGTCGATCGCCCTGGAGCCCGCAATGGCGAAGCTGTTCGCTTCCGACGTCGCCGTGTGGGTGACCCAGGAAGGCCAACTGCTGCACGGCGGCTGGGGCTACGCCGAAGAGTTCGCCATCTCGCGTTACGTCGTCGATGCCCAGGTGCTGCCGATCTTCGAGGGCGTCAAGCCGATTCTCGAGCTAAAGGTCATCGCCCGCAACCTGCTGGGGGGCTGAGCCTGCGGGCGGCGTACCTCGAAGACGCCGCATCGGTGTTGATGCAGAGCCCTTACCGTGGACTTTCGCGGATCTCCAGAATGATCGCTTGCAAGATCAGCTCGAAGCCGAGCAGGAACGGCAGCACGCTGAGCATCACGGTACCGGTTGTCGCGGCGTGGCCGCTCCACGCCGAGCGCACCCAGGTGACCAGCCCGAACGAGCCGCCGCCGAGCATCAGGAACCCTCCGACCAGCCAGAACAGCGCGATCGGCGAGAAATCGCGCAGCATGTACTTCTCCCACACGCGCTGGCAGAAGCCGCGTGCCAGATAAAACGGGAACGTGATCAGGATGCGTTTGACCTGCAGCGAGGAGTTTTCGTCGCCGTAGTAAGCCGGCAAAGGCACGTCCTTGACCCGGCAGTTGAGGATGTTGAGGTGGATGAGCATGTCGTTTTCGAAGAAGAAGCCAGTCGCCAAACGCGGGAGATCCAGTGCCTGCAGGGCGGTGGCTTTGGCGGCGAGATAGCCGTTTTGCGGATCGAAGACGTGCCAATACCCGGAGGCCAGCTTGGTGAGAAACGTCAGGGCGAAATTCCCCAGGAGTCGCGGTACGGGCATCTGCTCCAAGGCGCGGGCGTCCAGGAAGCGATTGGCCTTCGCGTAGTCGTAGCCGTCCCGCGTAAGCGGCGTGAGCAGGATCTCCATGCGCGTGGGGTCCATCTGCCCATCGCCATCAACCTTGACCACGATGTCCGCCCCTTGCTCCAGGGCGCGTTGCATGCCGGAAACCGTGGAACCACCGACGCCGCGACGTTGCGGGTGACGGATAACCTGGATGCGCGGATCGTTCACGGCTTCGGCCGTCGCCGCGGTGCCGTCGGTGCTGCCGTCGTCGATCACCACGATGAGATCGACGAACGCGGGCATGCGCCGTAAGACGTCGCCGATATGTTGCGCTTCGTTCAGAGCCGGCACGACGGCGGCTATACGCTGTCCCTCAAACATTCCGGTATCCCTTGTCCCGGCGCGTCATGGCCGGGGGCCTCGCCAATGCCCTGCGGGGCTCCCATTCGTGCGCGCGTCGCCTCGCGCCGGTTATGTTGCATTTGTCGAGCAAGTCAAGAGCGTGGCCCGGCAAAGGGACACTCCAATTCCCTTGCTGCTGCGGTGGTTCCCCCGTATAGAGTACCATCAATCAAAACAATGTGGATGGTGAGCCCGGACGCTCGGAGCTGACGGTCCATTGCGACGGAGGATGACATGAGCACGATGCATCGTGATATCGAGTTACCGCCGGCCGGGCCCATGGAGGCGGTGCCCAGCGCGTTCCCTTCGGTCTTCAACTGGGAATACAAGGTTCGCCACCACGAGCTCATGCGTTTGTATGAGAAGGGCAAGACGCTGCAGTGGAACGCCGCCACGGACATCGACTGGGCCACCGACGTGGATCCGGAGCGCGTTCGTGCCGCCGACACCGATGCCTTCGATGCCATCTTGAATGCCCCGGAGAAGCTCGACATCGCGACGCGCGGCCGCATGAACCATCACATGAATGCGTGGATGCTGTCGCAATTCATGCACGGCGAGCAAGGTGCGCTGCTGGCAACGGCGCAGATCGTCAGCACCGTGCCGTGGACCGAAGCCAAGTTCTACGCCGCCAACCAGGTGGCCGACGAGGCGCGGCACGTCGAGGTGTATCGCCGCTACCTTACCGACAAGCTCGGCCTCAGCTATCCGGTGAACCGGCACCTGCACACGTTGCTGAACCAGATCATCGGC
>CAZTDK010000038.1:0-17386 GCA_964611965.1 uncultured Binatia bacterium (SeqCode)
ATGCGCGTGGTTTTCCCGCCGCTCCCAATGGCGCTGGACGATGTCCGCGATGCCGTCGCGGTCGAAGATGTCGTCTGGAAAGCACGGGCAGGTCACGAAATCACGGATCGCCTGCGCCACGTCGGGCGCGGCCCGCAGGTCGGCGGCGAGCTCGCGAAAGCTCTCGCCCGGCAGCGCCGCACTGGTTGCGGTGACGCGCGCCCAGCCGCGCCGCAGGCGCTTGCGCACGAAGTTCCACCCGACGTCGGCAAGATCGCTGATCATATCCGGGCGAATGCGGCGATCCGTATAGGCCCACGGGACGTGCACCGCCGCCGGGAACGCGGTGACGATCATCCGCTTGTAGGCGAGTTGCTGAAAGCGCCAGCGCAACGGTGCCTGCAGGAGATGATCAACCAGGTCGTTGTCGAGAAAGACTGTCCGCACCTCGAAGCGGTAACGATCGAGCGTCGACGAATGGAACGGTCCGCGCCGTTGTTGGTGCTCCATATCCCACACGTCGGCAACGTCGCCGAGGGTTTCCTGATCGATGTCAGAGAAGGTGGCCCGCAGCGCGTCGAGCGCCGCGGGTGCCGCGTGACGGTAGAAGCGGGGATTGAAGACACGCTCCAGCATCGCCGCCGGGCTCTGCTGGTGATGGCCCACGATCCGATCGATGAGCTGGCGCCGCGAACGCGCCAGGATGAGATCGGGACGCAGATGGGCTCCGGTCAACGCATCGCCGCAATGGCCGTAGACGAGGACGTCCAACCGCGCCTCGATCTCCGCATGGAAATTCAACGAGGTGTATTGCGTCCACGCAAAGGGAACCAGTCCCTCGGTCCGCCAGACAATCGGGACCAGAACGCGCCCGAGATATCCTGGTGCATAGCGCCATTGCACGTGCGGAACGCCGGCGATGGACGCCAGTTGTTGCGCATAGCGCGCGTCGCGACTGCTCGGGTCGCCGAAGGTACAGGCAGCGGTGAGCCGATCATGTCGGCTAAGTGCGAGCAGCGCAGCGCGACTGTCCAAACCGCCGGAAAGGGTTACGCCAACCCGGCCAGGTCCTTGCGTCATGCGCGTCGCGGCACGGTCCAACGCCGCGGCGAAGCCATCCGCGAAGTCGTCGAGTGAGGTCGCCCGCGCAGGAGCGGAGAACCGCAGCTGGAAGTATCGTCGACGCGAAGCTCCCCGCTCGCTCACCGTCATGATCGTCCCCGGATCGACGACGCGGATCGGCTCGAGCCAGGTGCGATCGCCAAACAGTCGTCCTGCCCCCGCCAACCAGAGTACGCCGATTTCGTCGGGGCGCGGCACCGCCTCCAACGCTACAATGATCGCCTTCATCTCGGTCGCGAACAGAAGCCGCGATCCTTCCTGCGCCAGAAACAAAGGCCGATACCCGTAACGATCCGTCGCGATCAGCAGTGTGCCTTCGACCTCATGATACACGATGAGGTTGAACTGCCCGTTCAGGTGCCGAACAAACGCCTCCCCTTCATTCAAGTACCCCGCCAGGCACACGGCCGCCGGATCGCCCTCGGCAACGTCACCGGTGCGCAGCCCATCGGCGCTGTAGATCTCGCCGTCGAGCATGAGCCAGACGCCGCGCTGGAAATCGCGTGCGACACTCGCGCCAGCAGTGCCGCGGACGACGTTGACACACCCGATGCCCGTCCCCGCCGCACGCTGCACGGTGTAGGTCACCGAGGGGACATCGAGCACCCGTTGCATCTGCCGCACAACACGGTCGATGTGCGCGGCATCGGCGCGCCGATCGTACATACCAGCCAATCCCGGCATAGATCACTCGTGGTGACGCTGGGAGCGCAGCGCTGCCCACTGCGCTTCGATGCGCTCGGCATTGCGTTCCCATGTGTACCCCTGTGACACCAATCGTGCGTAGGCCGCACGCCCGAGGCGTTGGCGCAACGCGCCGTTCTCGAGGAGTGCCTGCACCGCCGCCGCCAGTTCGGCGTCGCTGTCGTGGCGAAACAGCAGCGCCTCGACGTCTGGCCTGACCACTTCACGAATGCTCGGCAGATCGGGCATGATGATCGCCTTTTCCATTGCCATGTACTCAAAGAGCTTGAGCGGCGACGCATAGGCCGGGCTGCCCGGCTGGATGGCGATGTCGAAAGCGGCGATGTAGCGCGCCAGATCCGCACGCTGCACGACTCCGGTAATCGTCAGCCGATCCGCGACCCCGCGCGCCGCGGCCAAGACCCGCAACTCGGGAACCGCATCGCCATCGCCGACGATCAGCAGCTGCGCCTGCGACAGCATGCTGGGGCGCTGTGCGATCACCTCGACCAGACGATCCACACGGTGCCACCCGCGCACGAAGCCGGTGAATCCGATCACCGGCCGCTGTCCCAGATTCAGACGATGCTTGGCGGCGGCGGACGATAGCGACCGGTCAAAACGCTGCGGATCGACCGCATTGTGCGCCGCGACGACGCGCTCGGCCGGCACTCCGGCGGCGAGCAGCTTCGCCCGCAACACCTCCGAGACCGTGAAGACGCAGTCCGCCCGCCGTGTGACATACGATTCCACTCGGCGCGCGATGCGTGGGAAGGTCAGCCCGCCCGACTCCTGGCGCTCGTCCGCCAAGGGGGAGTTCATTTCGAGGAACAACGGAATGCCGAAGCGGCGCGCCGCCAGAACTCCGGCCACATTGCCGAGCGCGTAGCGCTCGTAGATCAAGTCCGGGCGCTGCCGCCGGATGGCGCGCGCCAGGGCGCGGTACGATATCGCGTTGTAGCCCCACTCGAGGGGCTCGCGTCTGGCGGATGGGATCGCCGCCAGTCGGCTGAACGCGGCACTCTCCGCTCCGAGCGGAATGTCCTCCCCGACTGTCGGTGACACCTCGACCACCTCGTGTCCGCGTCGTTGCAGGGCGCGCTGCAATTCGTCGATGTGGATGAACTGACCATCGCGCGACTTGGTCCGGTGATGATAGAGCACCTTCACTCGTCAACTCCGTGTGGCTCGCAGCGGAACCGGCGGATCGCCGTGCCGAACAACGCCAGTTGTCCGTCGGACGTCTCGTCCCATGAGAAGCCACGGGCATAGTCGCGAATCGTCATCGGGTCCCACACCCGCTCCAGTGCCGCGCGTAGCGCGCTCGCGACGCCAGCGGCGCTGCGCGGCGCGAAGACGATCCCAACGTCGGGCGATCGTATGGCTTCGACGGTGCCGGGCACGGCGGAGGCAACCACCGGCGTGCCACAAGCCAACGATTCGAGGATGACGTTCGCCCAGCCTTCGCTGCGCGACGCCAGCAGCAGAACGTCGGCCGCCGCGAACACGCCTGGCATGTCGGCAGGTGGCAGCCCGCCGTAGACGATCACCGCATCGGCGACCTGGCGCTGGCGCGCCTGCTTGCGCAACTTCGCCTCCCACGGACCATTGCCGACGATGAGCAAGGTGACGTCGGGAAAGCCCTCCTGGCGCAACCGCGCCAACGCATCGATCGCCAGGTGATGGCCCTTGCGTTCGATGAGCAAGCCGACACTGGCGATGATGCGACCGTGCGGCGGGATGCCGAGGCGGCGCCGCGCGCTGTCGCGGTCGGTGTGCACAAACACATCCGTATCGACACCATTGCGCAGCGTCACCGTATCCAATGTGCCGCCGGCCATCTCGCGCATGGCTTCGGCCAGCGCCGTGCACACCGCGGCCCGGCCGTGCGCGCGTCGCAGGGACCAGGCGATCCAGCGCCGAACGATGCGGAGACACGGCAGGACCATCACGTCGCTGCCGCGACCGGTCACCACCAACGGCACGCGCAACCAACCTGCAAGCAGCGCGGCGGCAACTCCATCGGGATAGAGGTAGTGAGCGTCGACCAGCTCGTATCCTTCGCGCACCAGTCTGGATACAACGCGGGCCGCGCCCAATGCGAGCGTCACCGGGTAGAGCGACATGCCGAGCTTCGGCGTCACGAGGTAGCGGGGGTGGTAGACCGGCACGCCATCCCTGACTTCCCGGCGCGGCACCCGCCCGAGACTCGACCAGCGCCCAAAGCCGCCGAGCTTCGGGAAATAGGGCACCGGCGCGACGACAACCGCGTCGATGCCATGGCGCGCGATGAGGTGTCGCAGGCGTTCCCACACGAAAATGCCGTGCTGCGGATGCTCGGCATTGGGGAACAATGTACTGAAGAGGATGACGCGCATTGCTACTGCGTCCGATACCAGTGGTTCAGCATGATGGCGCTCCACAGCTCCACCGATCGATCGTGTCCACCCCGTTGGTGTTGTGCGAGCGCCGCGCGTACGGCAGACGCGTCGAGCAACGGGCAGTCGGCGGCGGCACCGGCCTCGGCGCGGAGGTCACCGTTCATCCAGGCGCGCAGCGGCACCTCGAATCCCTGCTTCGGCCGTTGGATGACGTCCTCGGGCAACCAGCGACGTGCCACTTCCTTGAAGATGGCCTTGCGCTCCCTGCCGCGCAGCTTCAAACGCCAAGGCAGCTGCGCCACCATCTCCACGAGCTCGTGATCGAGCAGCGGTTCACGCACCTCCAGGCCGTGCGCCATGCTGGCGCGATCAACCTTGCAGAGGATGTCGTCAGGCAGCCACGTGTGAAAGTCGAGATACTGAATGCGCGACAGCGGATCTTCGGCGGGAGCCCGTTCGTAGATAGGCACCAGCGCCGCAAACGCCGAATACCCACGCACGGCCGGGCGCAGCTCCGGCGACAGCAACGCCAGCGCTTGCTCCGGTGCGAGCCGTGCAACCGAACGGCTGTAGGCCTCGACCGGCGCGCGCGCGAGATTGGCGAGAAAGGTTTTGCCGCGCAGCGGGCGCGGCAGCCAATCCGCCTGCGGCGCCATGGCGGACAGCCCGCGGAAGAGCGGTCCACCAATCACCGCCGGGATACGCGCGCGAATGCGATTCTCGATCACGTCGATCGCGTAGCGCCGATAGCCGGCGAACGACTCGTCACCCCCGTCGCCCGACAGTGCAACGACGACATGCCGGCGGGCGGCGCGACAGAGCAGATAGGTCGGCAACGCCGACGAGTCGAAGAACGGCTCGTCATAGGTACGCGCCAACTCGGGGAGGATCGTCTGCGCGGACGGCGCAATCTCTTCCACGATATGGCGGAGGCCGAGCTGCTGGGCCACGACCCGCGCGCCCGGCCGTTCATCGAACGATGCCTCGGCAAACCCGGCGGTCAACGCCACCGGCGTCGCGCCCAGCGTCCGCGTCATCAACGCAACGACGACGCTGGAATCGAGGCCGCTCGAGAGGAATGCGCCGAGCGGCACGTCAGCAACCAAACGCCGGCGCACCGCCGTGTGCAAACGTGCATCGAGCTCTTCGATGACCTCCCCGGCGGCACCGCGGTGCGCCGGCACGAACGACAGATCCCAGTAGCGTCGAATCTCCAGGGGCCGATCGTTGGCGAGGATGGCGTACGAGCCCGCCGGCAACTTGCTGATCCCACGGAAGATGGAGCGCGGCGCCGGAACGTACCCGAAGACCAGGGCGTCCAGCAGCGCCGTTTCGTCGAGCCGATGGTTGATGGCCCCAATGTCCGCAAAAGCCTTTGCCTCGGAAGCGAAATACCAGGCGGCGGGAGTCTCGGCGATATAGAGCGGCTTGACGCCGATGCGATCGCGCGCCAGCAGCATATGGCGTACGCGCCGATCGTAGAGCGCAAAGCTGAACATGCCGATCAGCCGGTGCAGGCAGCCTTCGATGCCGAACTCCTCGTAGAGGTGGACGAGACATTCGCCATCGCCGGCGGTGGTGAAGCGATGGCCGCGGCGCACGAGGTCGGCGCGCAGCTCGGCGAAGTTGTAGATCTCGCCGTTGAACACCACGGCAACCGATTGGTCCTCGTTGAACAGCGGCTGATCGGCGCCGCCGAGGTCGACGACGCGCAGTCGGCGGCTTGCCAGGACCACCGGGAACTCGACGAAATCGCCGCCGGCGTCGGGTCCGCGGTGTCGCAAGCGTTCGGCCATGCGCCGCGCCTCGGCCGGGTCGAGCCGCTGATCCGCACCGCGCGCAAATGTTCCGGCAATCCCACACATCGAAACGATCAGTCCTTGAATCCGGCCAGCTGCACACCAAGCAGCCACCGAAACGGCGCCTTCCCCGCGATCGCCCTGCGCCGACCGGCCGGCAGGAGAGAGAGTACCTGTTCGCAAAGGACCGCAGGAAACGTCGGCAGCAGCATGAATCTCCCGCGGATGCCGAAGATGATGCGCACCTTCGTGAAACCGACGGCGCGAAACAGCGCCGCGAGATCACCCACCGTGTATTCTTTGAGATGCAGCCCCGTCGCCTCGGCATCGAACTCGCCGCTGATGTCATGCGGGCCGCTCAGGCGGTTGGGGGTGATGCAGACATAGACGCCGCCGCGCTTCAATGCGGCGTACAGGTGCCGCAGCTGATCCACGGCATCGTCAGGATGCACGTGCTCCATCAACTGGTCGCTGTAGGCCACGTCCACACTGCCGGGCTCCACGGGAATCGAGCTGCCGTCCGATTGCACGAGCTGCACATTCTCCGGCAGTAGGTCATCGCGGAGAATCTGGTTGGACACGTCGATCGCCACCACGTGCGCGACGAGGTCGGCAACCGCCGTGGCAAACGCGCAATCTCCGGAACCGACCTCGAGAAACATCGTCGTCTCATTCAGAAAGCGACGCACGATCGGCAGCTTTTCCCGCACGTCTTCGCCCCGAGGGTGCCGCGCGGCCTGGCGTGACTGCCGCGGATGCAGCGGCACGCGCTTGAAGAGCTCGTCATAGACCTCGGTGTACAGCCTGCGGCGCTGCTCCTTCGTAGCCGCGCGCAGACGATCGGCAAGCTCGCGCTCCACCTCATAGTGCTGACGGCGCTGCTCGAGAGTTCGTGTCTCAGTGCCGGGCATGCGCCTCTCCACGACCCAGCGGACGCGCTGCAGGCAACCACGCGCGGAGTCGCCCCGGCAGCAAAGGCGCCGCCGGCTGCTGTGCACGGCGTGCCAGCACATCCAGCAGGATGGCAATGGCAATGCACTGGAACAGGAGGTCCGCGTAGGAGAATGGGTGGAACAGGGCGGTCGTTAGATAGCCGGCCATCGCCACTGCGACGGCGGTCGCCAGGTTTGCGATCCACTGGTGCTCGGGAACGTCGCGGGAGCGCGCGGCACTGCGCCGCAGGGTCAGAAGGGTGCAGGTGAGCAGCAGGCCGTACGCCAGCAGGCCGGAAAGACCGTGTTCCGCAAAGACCTCCAGGAACAGGTTGTGGGCGACGTGGTAGTCCGAATATCCCGGGATGTACTGTTCATAGACGTCCGGCGCAAACGGAACGAAGCCGGCGCCGAGCAGGAGATGATCCGTCCCGAGCTTCCAAGCGACGTACCACGCGTTGATCCGGGTCACGGCGGACGAATCGGTGTGCGCGGTCTCGCGCACCGTCAGCGTCGCCATGCGCGTGCCCCATTCCTGCGGTATCGCGTGCACGGAATAGATCAGGACCACGGTGATCGCGGCGACCACGAGCAGGCGATAGTGTCGAGCCCACGCCAGACCGGCAGCCACAACCAACCCGCCAAGGAAACCGGCACGCGAGTAGGTCGCGCCCAGCGCGAGGACATTGGCCGCAAAGACGAGGGCAAGCAAGCCTCGCAGCCACCGGCCCGCCACTTGTCGATGCAAGAACGCCAGCAATGGAAAGAGCAGAACGAGGGCGCCTGCCAGGGCGTTGTTGTCGTAGATCTGCGAATCCGGTGGACCGTACAACAACTGCCCGGCGCCGCTGGTGAGTGCCCAAGCCGCACCGCCGACCGAGTAGACGCAGAGAGATACTACCAGTACCCACACAAGGGCTATGATCTTGCGGCGCTCCTGGAACAGAAGGGTCACCACGACGACATTCATCAGCCACACCTTGGACACCGCGACGAAGGAGGCGCGCGCCGCGCTCGGATGGATCGCGGTGAACAGCGTCGACAGCAACGTGATGCCCCAGAAGACCAGCAACAAGGCGACTTCGCGTGTGCGCGGCAAGCGGTAGCGCTCAGTCGTGAATGGCAGCCCAGCCAGCGTAGCCAGCCCAACCAGCTTGGAGAAGTGCAGGTCGGCAGCGAAGCCATGCAGCCAGCGATGCGGATTCATGAACCCCAGCCAGCACCACACCAGAACACCGATCCATGGCCAGCGGAAACACACCGGCAGGCTGGCGACAACGACCGCGGTCAGCGCGATGTCAGGTAGACAATCCATTCCATCTCAATTCATGCGACCATCGCGTTCATGCGGTGTCGGCGAGAACTTCCTCGTACAGCCGGCCGTATCGCGCCACGACCTCATGGATGTCGAAGTGCTGATGGCAATGCCGTTGATTGCCATTGCCGAGTTGGCGGCGCATCTCGGCGCTGCGCACGAGCCTGTCGACGGCCTGCGTCAGCGCGCTGCGATCGCCGAGCGACACCACCAACGCACGTTGGGCCGGCGCCACCATGTCGATCACGTCGCCGACGCGGGTGCACACCACCGGTAGGCCGCAGGCCATGGCCTCGAGCAGCGACAACGGTCGCTGTTCGGTGCGCGAGGTGAGCACGAACACGTCGAAGGCCCGGTAATATTCGCTCGGATCCGCGGAGAAACCAGGGAAGTGCACCCGGCTGCCGAGACCCAGACGTGCCGCACGGTCGGCAACCGCAGCGCGCCGGGAGCCCTCTCCAACGAACACCGCATGCACATCCGCCCCCGAGTCCAGTGCCGCCAGCAGGTCGATCAGGACTTCCGGATCCTTTTCTTCATCCAAACGCCCAACGGTTCCGACCACGACGGCACCGGGAGGAATGCCGAGACGCGCGCGGATCGCGGTGCCGTCGCCGGACTGAAATCTCTGCGTGTCGACTCCGGACGGAATGAATGCGATCCGCCGTTCGGGCACACGCCACAGCTGCTGTGCGATCGCCCGCAGCGTCGTGGACGGCACGACGAGCCGAGAGATACGGCGAAACAACAGGCGCCGGACCCAGAGCCGTCGCCGCAGTTGGCGAGTCAGCTCCAGCGGACCGAAGCCGTGTTGGGCATGAATGAGACGCCGGATACCGGCAAACCGGGCTGCGACGATGACATCGGTGCTGCCCCAGCCGTAGGTCAGCAGCAGGTCGGGCCGCTGCGCCCGCAGCCAGGGCACAAGTGTCACGCAATACGGCCGCCCGGGCTGCCGCCGCGGTGCGTCTATGATTGGGGTGGTGTCAGGCCGCGTCAGCGCCGCCGTCATGCGCAGATCACCGTTGAGCGCCACGATCTGGTGGTCGAAGTGCTGCGGCATCAAGTTGATTCGATCGGCACATTGGCGTTGCATCCCACCAATCCCAAAGTCCGGGAACACATTCAGCACTCGGATGCGGCTGCCTTGAACCGCGCGCTTCACGACGCCACCTGGGTTGCGAAGGTCTGCGCAAGCATGCGGCGCAGCTCGCGGTCGCTGGCCAGCAAGGTGCCGCCGGCGATCACGGCGCCAAGCGTTCCACGCACCGCGACATCCAACGGGAGTGTGGCGGCGACCGGGCCCGCGCCAACCACGAGCAGCAGCATGAGCAGCGTGGCGGCTGTCGACTTCGCCAGAAGCGCGATGCGGATGTGCAACTGCAGCACGGGACGTGACCAGCGATACATCGCCATCGTCACCACGAGGTAGGTTGCCGACGTCGCCGCGGCCGCCGCCGGAAGCCCAAAGCGCGGCAAGCACACGAGATTGACAGCAATGTTGAAGAAGGCGCCGGCAATCGAAATCAGCGCCGCCGCGCGGGTTTCGCGCGACAGCCGCAGACCCACGGCGAAGAGAAACGACAGCTCGTTGAGAAATACACCCGGCAGCAGATAGATCGTCAGCGCCGCGGAGTCGCGATACTTCGCGGACGCCAGCATGGTCACGATCTCGCGATTGAGCGCGATGAAGAGCGCACCGACGGGGATCGCCAATGCGAACAGATTGGTGGCCAGCGTCGAAAGCGCGCGCCGCACCTCGGGCTCGCGTCCCGTCGCCCACCAACGGAATACGGTTGGCAGAACCGCGGTCTGAACGGGTAAGAAGAGCGCTTGCGCCAGCTGTGCCGTGAGGTCGTAGGGCACCGCGTAGCGTGCAACCGCATCGAGGCCCAGATAGCGCTCGATGAGCATGCGGTCCGCGTAGGCCGTTGCGATCGCCGCCGCGCCGACGAACGCGAGCGGCCAGCCGTACACGTGGGCTTCCCGGATGATCGGCCACGACCAGCGCAAACGCCGCAGGATGCCGGCGCGCCGCAAATTGACCACACACATCCATCCGACGGCGGCTTCCACCGCAACCGTCGCCACCAGCACCGCGGCGGCCGACGGCCGCCGCAGCAGCAGGACCGTGCCCAGGATGATCACTCCCCATTGACACCCGAGCCGCGCCGCCGCGAAAGCACCGACGGCATGGCGACTGCGATAGACGGCGAACAGGACGGTGTGCAGGACGCGCGTCACGATGATGATACCGGCCAATGCCAACAACACCTGGGAGTTGCCGGGGCTCCAACCGGCAACATACGCCACGGCAATCCCGGCCAGCGCGGTGAGCAACAGGCTCGACATCAGCGCCCCGGTCAACATGGCCTCGCAGAATTTCCGCAGCGCTGCGGGTCCGCCCACCTCGTGCTGCGCATAGAAACGGGTCGTCGCGTTGCCGAAGCCCAGCTGGCCGACCACGGTTCCAAGACCGACGAGGGCAAACGTGAGGCTCATGACGCCGTACTCGTATTGGCTCAGGAGGCGTGTGGTGATCGGCATCGACACCAGACCGCCGAGGATCACGCCCGCCTGCAAGGTGTAGTAGCGGCCGGAGTCGCTGGCGAGACTGGTGGGATCTTTGCGCTCGCTCACCTGAGCGCTCCCGAGCAACGGCTGGCAAGCGCGTCGAGCAGCGCCGCGAGCCGCACGGCTGCCGCCTGCCGGCTATAGGCATCAACGTCTCGCCGCACCGGTCCGTCTGCCTGCGCGCTGCGGTACGCGGCTTCCAGCTGCGCGCGGATTGCCGGCACATTGTCCGGCGCGGCGCTGAAGACGGCCTCGAAGCGGCTCAACAATTCGCGCACCTCACTGCCGTCTGGAGCCAGACACAGCACCGGCCGGCCGCTGCGCAGGTATTCGAATGCCTTGGTGGGGATGCAGCACGCCGCGGCCGGGCTGCACTGCAATAAGAGGAGCGCCGAGGCCCGCTGCATCGCCATGACCGCTTCATCGGGTTGACAGCGTGGCTGGAAGGTCACGTGGGACGCCAGCTGCAGCGCGTCGGTCGCCCGCTGCAGGGCGGCGCACGCAGCCGCGTCACCGCCGCCGAGAAAGATCACCTGCGTATCGGGTGGTAGCGTCGCCGCGGCCAGGCAGTCGCGCAGGGCGGACAAGAATGCGCCGGCGTCGCGGTAGCCGGTGACACTGCCAATGTGCGCGATGGTGAAGCGGCCGACCGCTGGTGTGGCGACGCACTGTGCAAACAGCTCCTCGTCATACCCATTGGCGATCACATCGACCTTATCGGCAACGCCGGCCCCCAGCCGTGTACATAGATCCGCGGCGATGCTGGAGGTCGTAGCGACGATACGGTCGGCCGCACTCATGACGAGCCTTTCGAGCCGCGCATCGACGGCGGCATACAGCCGGCTAGCTCCCGCCGTCGTCTGCCACGGGTCGCGCAGGTCGGCGAGCCACGGCAAGCCCGTAAGACGTTTGATCGCCAGACCGATGCAATGCGCCGTGCTTGGGGGGCCACTGGTCATGAGGACCGCAGGCTTCTCCTGCCGGATGACCCGCAGGCTGCGGGCAACGGCGAACGGCAACCATGAAACGTAGCCGTCCGGCAGAGCCACGAACGACGGGTAACGACCGGCGATCGCAAACACGTCCCTGGAGTTCGCGCCCCACGTGCGCTCGATCCGCCGGGCTCTGGTGCACGGAGTCGCCGCGCCATGTTGGGCCGGGCGCATGCGCAGGGTGACGACGCAGGTGTGCCACCCCAAGCGCGGAAGCCGCCGCGTGAAAGCCGCGGCGCGCATGCCGCCGACAAACGGGGACGGTGGAAAGTGCGCGCTGATCAGCAGAAGGGTGTTCACGCCCGGACCTTCGCGGCAGCTGGCGGAGCCAGGATGTCGTCCAGCGGGGCGAGTTGCGCTTCCCAGCGGAAGTCGCGCTCGACGGTACGTCGCGCCTGCGCCGCCAGCGCGCGCCGCTTGGCGCCGTCGCGCAGCACCTCGACCACCGCGGCGGCAAAGTCGGCCGCCGAGTCGGCACGCAACAGCTCGACGCCATGCCGAATGGCGAGGCCCTCTGCGGCCACCGCGGTGCCGACACTCGGCATACCCATCGCCATCGCTTCGAGCATCTTGACCTTGACCCCACGCCCCATCCGCAGCGGGGCCACGTATACACTCGCGCCGGAAAAGTAGGGTCGAATGTCGGGCACCGAGCCAAAGATCTCCAGCTGACCTCGGGATCGGCCCGCCAGTGTCAGTAGGGACGCAACCGGCCGGTGGCCGACCGCCGTGAAACGCACGTCCGGAACATGGCGCCGAATCTCCGGCAGGATCGCGGTCACGAACCATGACACCGCGTCAATGTTGGGGCGATAGTCGAGGGCGCCGGTGAACAGCAGGCGCGCGCCGGCGGATTCGACCGGGGGGGGCGGGGCAAACCAACTCGCGTCGACACCATCTCCAACCACACGAATGCTGCCATCGCTACGTCGCAGCCGCCGGTAGAGGTCGAGCTCCACCGGCGAGACAACCACCAGCGCATCGGCCTGGTCGACAAGCGCCGATTCGATGCGCGCAATCCGTTCGGCCTCCACTGCATACAGCCACCGTGCGGGGGCGGGACTGTGCCTCGCAAACTGACGCCATTTCTCAGAGTCGACGTCGACCATGTCGACCACGCGGCGCATGTCCCGACACGCGGGGAGGTACTGCGCGAGCGCCGACGACATCACGAGCACCGCGTCGAATGCCCCGTGTTCGACCACCGAAGCGACAGCGTGGTGCATGGGGTGGCGACCGAAGTAGCCGACCGAGACCGGATGACCGCGCAGGAGCGCGAGCGCGCCACGTACCGCTGCAAACGTCGCGGGGTTCGGGACCAGCCGCACCTCGCGGCACCAGCGGCGCAACGGTCCCAGATCCGCCGCCGTGTCCGCCCGATCCACGAGGCTCACCAGGGTCACGGCGTGCCGGCGCGCCAGGAAGCGCAGGATGTTGAATGTGCGTGCCGTGTCGCCCCGGTTCGGCGGGTAGGGGAGCCGCGGCGTAAGGTAGAGGACGCGCATGCGGACTCACGTATAGTATACGCCGACGCGCTTGATCAGCGTCGGGCCGAGCAGCCGGGTCAGCGCCAACGGCGTGTGACGCCACAATGACCGCGCCAGCCCAAGACCACCGGCCGCGGCGGGCGCCGGGCCGCGCACCACGCGGACACGATGCCGCATAGGCTCGGGCGCGAAGCCCCAATGGCGCTTGAAGGCATATGCGCCGCTGCCGTTGCGGCTGCGACCGAAATCGAACTCCCGCGCACCACGCTGGCGTGCCTGCTGCATCACACTCCAGTACATGAAATCGTTGACGGCGTAGCGAAAGAACTCGTGCCGAGCACCACTATAGTACGGGACGATCGCGCCCCGGGCATAAAAGCTCATCACCGCCGCCACCGGCGTGGCATTCCGCCACACGCTCACAATCTCGCACGACTCGCCGAAGTGCCGGCGCAGCGCTGCGAAGTAGCGTTCCGGGAACACCGGAGAGCCCAGGCGGCGCATGGTGAGCGCAGCGAGGTGATACAGCACGGACACGCCGTCGGTTTCGATGCGTGCCTGCAATCCGGCGGCCTGTCCGACGCGGATCATGCGGCGCTGCTTGCGCGGGATGGCGGCGAAGTTTTCCGCGTCGCTGGCATAGAGCGGCCGGCGGAATCGGAAGCTCCCCCCCAGCTGCGTCTCAAACCCCGGGGCGTCCCACGCATCGCGCAGCTCGACGTACCCGGCGCCGCGCTCCACGGCGAGCGCCGTGGCCGCTTCTGCCAAAACCCGGCGAGCAGCGTCATCGTTCGAGCAAACACCGGCATCGACGGCGAACGGCAGCGACAGCAGACAGCGCGGCCGACGCGCCGCGCCGAGCTCGAAGAGCGGAAGGATACCGACCGTCTCCGTGTCGCGCCGCGCCGCCAGATAGTGCGCACGATAGCCAAAGGTTTCTTCGAGGACGCGCCGCCACGCGGTGAGATGAAATAGCGTTCCTCCCGGGGTTCCCAAGGCGAACGTATCCCACGCGCGGTCGGAGCCGTGATAGACCTCGACGGCGATCCCGGCATTGCCGGAAAGCGGGGCGAGCGGCAGGTTGATGCGCGCGCAGCTCAGAGTCGGTCCTCTACGATCGCGATGCGCCGCTCGGTGGCGTGTCCGTGCCGGCGGCGGAATCGGAGAGCGGCAGGGACGCCCCGGCAGCGGCGGCGTGAAGGGCCGCCGCGAATGCGTCGCGCAGCCGACCGAAGCGAAACTCGCGGAGCAAGCAGCGCAAGCGGGGCTCCGTGTGGCGAAGATTCCGGTATTGCCGCGTACGGGTCAGCCAACCGGCCGGCAGTTGGGGTTGCGACGGATCGAGCTCCCATGGATGGACGTATACCATCGCCGGCATGTGCTCCGCGTCGTTGAGATGCCGCACCGCCCAGCGCGTAAATCCAAACGGCAGGAGCCGCAGATACCCGCCTCCCGCGGCGGGCCAGTTGCGACCCGCCAGCCGCACCGTACTCGCCGGGATCTCCACGATGCGCCCGGCCGGCCGCGTGATGCAGATCGGCACCCGACTGAACTCCGGAATGCCGTACAAGTCATGGCGGATCGGAAACACACTCGAATCGTAGGCGAAGCCCGCCTCAATGAGAATGTCGAAGGCCCACAAGCTGGCGTTGACGATGGACCAACTGGCGGCCCGGAAGCCCTGCACCTCACGGCCGAGAAGATCTTCGAGAATGCCTTTGGCGCGCCCGACATCGGCGCGGAATTGCTCGGGCCCGAGCCGATACGCCAGCCGGTGCGCATACCCGTGGCAAGCCACCTCATGACCGCGCGCGGCAATGTCGCGCACCAAGGAGGGGTACCGCTCGGCGACCCAGCCGAGAACGAAAAAGGTCGCGTGCACCGCCTGCCCGGCGAGGAGGTCGAGGAGCCGTCGCGTGTTGTCCTCGACGCGTCGCGGAAGCACCTCCCACTGCGACGGCGCGACGACGTCGTCCATCGCATTCGGATGAAAGTATTCCTCCACGTCGACGGTGAGCGCGTTCAACATCGGGCAAGCAGCCTGTCTGACTTTCTCGGAAGAAGAAAATGGAAAACCGGAAACAGGAAACCGGAAATTAAAAAGTGGTGAACGCACCCTCCACCCTCATTCGCCGACTTTCCGTTTCCGGTTTCCGGTTTCCTGTTTTTCATTCTCCTAGCAGCCTGTCGGACTTGGACGTGCGCAGCGACCCAACGGGGAGGCCATAGAAAAGACGCCGGGCGCAGCCCGCCATCAGCCTTGCGTCTCCAGGTGGAACCCGTGCGCCAGCGTCGTCTCCCACTCGCGCAGGATGATCTTCCCCGAACGCAGCAGGATCAGCAGATCCATCGGCCACGAGGCGTGGCGGATATAGTAAAGGTCGTACTCAACCTTGAGGCGAGCATGTTCGAGCGTGGCGGCCGTTGGCAGGTTGATTTGTGCCCAGCCGGTGAGTCCGGGGCGCAGCGCGTGGCGGAAGTCATAGTTCGGAATCGCGGCGCGCAGGGTTTCCTCGAATTCCGGTCGCTCGGGACGCGGGCCCACCAATGACATCTCACCAACGAGGATGTTCCACGCTTGCGGGATCTCATCGATGCGCAGCACACGGATCCACCGTCCCACGCGGGTACTGCGCGGATCGTTTGGCACCGCCCACAGCGGTCCAGACGCCGCCTCCGCATCGGGCCGCATCGATCGCAACTTATGCAGCCAGAATCGTGTTCCGGCCTCGCCCATGCGAACCTGGTGAAAGAAGACCGGCCCGCCGTCTTCGAGCTTGACGGCCACCGCGACCAGCAGGCACACCGGCGCACCCACGACGAGAATGGCCACGGCGGCCAGCGTGTCGATGCAACGCTTGATCACGTGCGGTGCGCGCGATGGGACGATCCAGTTGGGATCGAGGTCCGCCGCGGAGACTCGGCCCAACAGGCGTTCGCGGAACTCGCTGGCGCTCTCCACCACGATGCCGCACTCGCGGCAGAGCAAGAGGTCGTGCACCGGGAGCGCGCCGCCGAACTCGGAGCCGACCACCAGGATACGGCCCACCTTCGACGTGGTGACGAAGGGGACGAGCGCGGGCACGGTCAGAACCCGGTGGCCCGCGGCGCTGTCGGGTGGCCCCTCCGGCGCGCGCTCGGCAACGATGAAGGCGAGCACCTCGCTGCCACGCGGATCGTGGAGCAGCAGGTCGCTCGCCAGTTGCCGAGCTTCTGCTCCGTAACCGATGATCACGATGCGGTGCGTCAGCCCGCGGCGACGGAAGATGCGCACGCCGTAGGTTTGTATCCATGCCGCGAACAGCACGCTGGCAAGGAGGTACAAC
Source organism: uncultured Binatia bacterium (SeqCode) (assembly GCA_964611965.1). Classification (GTDB taxonomy): domain Bacteria; phylum Desulfobacterota; class Binatia; order HRBIN30; family HRBIN30; genus CAZTDK01. The sequence goes on from CAZTDK010000038.1 coordinate 16,592, forward strand.
GCCGACGACGGCCCGCCGAGATCGAGCAGCCGGGTTGACATTAGCCACACGGTGGCGAGCGTGACGGCGGGGACGAAGAGGCGATAGCGCCCGGCGGGAGAGACGCGCCGTTCGAAGCGCCGGCCATCGAGCAATCCCGCGTAGTAGAAGCCCAGCAGAGCGATGCCGGCCCCGGCGATGACCGTGGGTGTGCGCGCCGTCCAATCGAGACGGATCCCGCGGGCATGCGCGTCGACGTACACGGCCACCGCCAGCGCCAGGGCGAGCCAGAGCGCCTGAGCTGCGACGAGCATCGTCTCGAGAAGCGACCACCGGTTGCGCATGAACTGGGCTTTCCCCTGGCACCACAAAGTTGAATGAATCGCGGGCGCGAGAAATAGCGCAACCCTCCCCAGGCAATCAAGCGACGATTGCCACCGGAGCCCGCTTGCACAGCCGCGGCGGATGGCGTACTCCACAACACCTGCGTGACCCTGGCTCAGATAAAGAGCGCGACCACCGTTCTCGCCGCCGGGGCCCTTTTCGCCGCCGCGACGTGGGCTGCATGGGGGGACACGTATCAGTGGCTCCGCTGGGCACTGCTGCTCGGCAGCGCTGCGGCCGGTGCCATCGCTCCGCGACTGGCAATCCAGTTCGCCGTGCTGGGTGCACCGCTGCTGCCGATCGTATCGCGCGCCTTGCTGGGATGCAGCGGCCTCTCCTTGGCTGAGCATCTGGTCGTCGGCCTGCTTCCCACGGTCTTGATACGCGCCGGTGTCGCGCCCAGAGCGGCGCGCGCGCCAATCAGTCGGGGGC
>CAZTDK010000039.1:0-17316 GCA_964611965.1 uncultured Binatia bacterium (SeqCode)
GTCGATACAGGAGTGCGTATACCCGATGGCCGCCTCGACTTCGCTGGCGGCCCCGTAGGCGAAGCTACACAAATGGGCGAGCAGCACGAGGGGGTAACGCCGCCACGGGTAATGGCTGTGCTGCGCCTGGTCGACCACCTGCTGGCGCGCGGCTGCATCCAGACGCGAGAAGGGCTTGAGGTGCCGCGACAGGACGGTGCTGTACTCCCACGCGGTGATCAGCTGCGCGATCTGCCGGCGTCGACTCGGGGCGAAGAGCATGAGGTAGTGGTTCAGCTTGCCCGCGGCGTCGACGTCCGTTGCCCCGAGCGGGAACGGCCCTCCGTGGGGAATGAGAATATCAGCCAGGGCCGTCAGCGTTACGAGCTGGCGGCGATTCAGCGCTCCGGCGGTCTGCGACTCGAACATGGGGCGCATTCTGCGATTCATGGAAGCAAAACGCAAAGTCTCGGAGTGATCTTCCTACGGTGGTGGAGCCGGCAAATGTCAGGGGAGCGACGTGTGGCAGCGCGAGCCTGGAGATGATTTTGGAGCTATTGCCAACTCCGCGGCGTTGCGTCGACCTGATCCTGCCGGCGGGATGTTGAACGGCGGCCGACTAGCGCGTGCATTGCAAGGCTTCCGTGCAGGTGGGCACCGTCATGTCAGCGGTCCCATCGGCATTGAAGTCAAACGCGACGCTGCCGGCGTTGCCGAACTCAATGCGAGCGTCGGTGCCATCCGCACGCCGGATCAGGAGGCGGCCGTCCACCGCGCATTCCGAGCCGCGCAGAAACTGAAGCGGTGTGGCCGTGCGGACGTCCACCTCACCCAGGCAGTCATCGGTCAGCGAACCATCGAGGGTTGCGACCGTGTTGCCATTACCTTGGTCGATGAGACTGGCTTGAGTCGCGTGGAAGGCCCCGGAAAAGCGTGCGTGGCTCACGTGGTCCTGCACGTCCAGGGCCCCACTTGCGATGAGACGCCTCGCACACGGGCTGCCCGACGAGGTGACGGCGAGAGACAGCGCATGCGCGGACAGCGCCACGTCGAGGGCGCCTGCGTCCGCCTGATCGGCGCGCGCGCCATCAAACAACTCGGTGCCATTGTCCCCGGCGCAGCCCTGGCCCGCGGGCGTGAACGTCTCGGTCAGATTCGCGGAGAAACGCTCGATGACGGTGCCGCTGGAATCGGAGACCGTGCCCAGGAAGTCGGTCGTCTGGAAGCTAAGCATGACTTGTTGCGGCAGGTCACCGGACGCGCAAACGCCGCGCGCCGCCACCGTCACCACAAGATTGCCGCTGGCGACGATGACGTCACCGGTCGTGGAATCGACAATTCCGCAGCCCGAGAGCGCTAAGGTTACGGTGCTGCCGTTGCCGCTTTCACTGCACGAGGCATCAACCGTACCGCCGTGCGCGCAGGAGCCGGCCGTGGCGGACACAGCGTTGTCCGCAGTATCCGCCGCATAGGTGAGTGCGCTGGTGTACGTGCGTAACCTACGCCACACGGCGGCCGGTTGCGCCGGCGCGCTCGTGTGCGTACCGCTTACGGCTCCCTGCGCGACGAACGCCGCAAGCGCGACCACCGTCGATGTTGCGATGCCGGCCGCCTGCTCGACGGCTTCCGCCGGAGCCGCGGTCGGCTGTGGCGTGGCGGTCGGTTGCGCGGAAGCGCCGCCAACGGCGCCAACACCGCCAGCGCCGCAAGCGGTAACGCTGGCGCAGAGCAGGAAGAACAGTGTTGCCCGCCAGGGTCGAGTCATTGGCTCCGTCTCCGCCGTCGTCTGAAGCGAGTGGGCCGTGCGCGTAGCGCGGCAATGCGCATGCAAGATAACGAAGGGAGCAGTACAAGACAAGTGAGCATGGATAAGTTGGTAACGAGGAGGCGATGCGTGTTGCATGGAGAGCGCGCAGCGAACGCCGGAGAGGTTCGACGTGTCCGAACCGTTCAAGGCAAGGCTCCTGAAGCAAGATGTCAATTTCAATGGTACTCAGCGCGGTGGCCTCGCACATCCGCCTGAGATGCGGAAGGTACGAGAGTACGCTGACGGCGTGATGCGCGAGATTGTGACCGACGCCTGCGAGACGCTTTACAGAAGCCATACCCAAGCCGAACAGGCGATTGTCATTTGATGCGGGCGTCTCGGGGCGTCTGCAAGGCTACTGGGCTCCGTCGTTGGTGACAAGTTTGCGGAGACGCGTGATCGCGCTGTCGTAACGCTCGATGGCAGCAAGAATCGGTTGACGCTTGTCTGGGCTCGGGCCCGCGGTCTCGAGGTCGTGCCCCAGCTTGTCGCGATATGCGAGGAAAAAGTCGAGCGTGTCGCGGCGCTCCTCGGGTCGGTTCAACTCCGCCATGCGCTCGGCGACGCTGAAGTAGATTTCGGGATGCTGCAGGTCGTCCTCGGTGAACCGGTCGTTCGTGCGGAAACGCTGCTCTTGCTTGCTCTCGTCGGCGCCCGCGCGTGCGATGCTCGCCAAGTCGAAGACCGGTGGTGCCGGTCGCGCCTGAGGCGCCGGCACCGCTGGCCGCGGTGCGGCGGGCGCGGCGGGCAGCTCCCCGCGCGGCAAGCGGTAGGACGGTACCCGCACACTCTCCTTCGCGGAGCCTGCCGTGTCCGGCGGACGCGCGTCAAGGAGAGCGGACGGGAGCGGTGGTGCATTGTTCGCGGTCGACCGGTACAGGCCCAGCGCCGCAAGCAGGACGGCTACCAATACCAGTGTGATGTCTCGCCCGCGGGACGTACGCCTCTGCGCCATTTCCTTGCGTCAACGGATGCCGAGGTAAGGGTTGAATTGGTAGGTGACGTCGACCGGCTCACTGAACGTGAGCTGACGCAGCACCGTGCGGGCTGGATCCATGGTCCAGTCCCCGGGTGCGAGATTGCCGTGATTTTGCGCCCACCAGGCGGTGCCCGCGTCGGCCGCGTAGTCGTCCCCGTCCATCGCTCCGCCGATGTATGGGCTGCCGTTACCGGCGACACCCGGATAGGTGAATGCACTGTCGAAGGTCATCCCATTGCCGAGGCATGAGCGCAGCACCCAGACGTCATCCCAGATTGAGATCAAGTTGTAGGGGTACTTGAAGTTGTACCACTGACCGCCGCTTGGATTTGACGGCACCGACGGTGTCGCGGTCTCACTCGGGTAGTACATGACGCCGTCGTTGCCCGACGAGCCGACCATGTCGTCTGGGTGCGTGCAGTACGGCCCGTTGTTGTCCCACCAGTCGCAGATGCCGTGGCCCTTCGACTCGATGTAGATCGCCGGCCGCGGGTCGTTCACGCCCACCGACGTGTCGGTGAACAGGCCGAAGCCGCGCTCCGGATCATCGTCGAGATCGTCCGCATCGGGCCCCGTGCCGCCGCTGATGCCGTCGTTGGCCAGGGCATACTCATAGAAGCTGGTGTGTGCCTCGGTTTCCATCAGGCGGAACCGCCCGTAGGTCGAGCCGTCCTTCTGGATCATCATCACGAGATTTTCGGTATCGTTCTCGTGGCAGTCGGAGAACGGCCCGCAGGTTCCAAAAAAGACATCGTCCCAGTCACGTGGATGGAACGTGTGGTAGTGAATGAACCAGTGCGTCGATGTCTCGAGCACGTCATAGTAGATGTATGGGGCGATACCGGCGCTGGGCAGATTGTCCCAGTTGTCGTTGCCGCGCCAGTCGTTGTCGTAGTTGACCTTGCCGATCAGGTCCGCGTTCCACTTGCTGGCGGTGTCCTGCAGGATGATCGGTGCCCAGCGGTACGCAAGGCTGCGGTAGAATGCCGGCTCCGTATACGACTCGCTGTCCGGGTTGCAGGGTTGCGGGGCTACCAGTGTCGGTGACGCCGTCGGCGTTGCCGACAACGTCGGGACCGGTGTGAGCGTTGCCGTGCTCGACGGCGAGCATGTCGCGGTGACAGAGTCGGTGGCGGTATTCGTCGGCGTCGACGTTGGGATGTCGGTGCTCATGACGGTAGCGGGCGGGGTATCGGTGGCGCTGTGAGTCGGCGTATCGATCGCTGTCGGCGCGCTAGTCGGCGTGGAGGTAGGCTTGCTTGTCGGCGTCCGCGTGGGTGTGGCGCTCGGCGTGGAGGTTCGGGTGTTGGTGGGGAGCACGGTGCTTGTCGGCGTCGCTGTCAAGGTTGATGTAGACGAAGGGACGGAGGTCCAAGTAGGTGTCGGCGTAGTGGTCGGTGTGGAAGGCGGCGTGGACGTCGGAGTCGGGGTGAATCGCGTACACGTGGTGTGTCCTCCCAATGGGTTCGCGCACGACCATCCGGGCTCAACCCGGCATGCTTGGTCACAGCCGTCACCGCTGTCACGGTTGCCATCGTCGCAGGTTTCGTGATCCAGTTGCACACGGCTGTCACCGCAGGTGCTGGGCACACATTTCAAGGTCAGGGAGTCGGTGTCCGTTGCCCCGTTGAGGACTATTCCCTTGATGCGGAAATTCTTCTGGGCGCGCAGTGTCTTCCCGGTCGTCAGCCGGCGCAATGGCACGATGATGTCGAGCGGCGCCGTGCAAAGATTCGGTGTGGCATTCGGGAGGTGCAGTGTCGCGATGCCACCGGCGAGCGCCGCCAGGTTCGCCACATCAGCCGCGCTGCTGGCCAGCTTCGGCGCCTGCACGCCGATCGAGAGGAGCTGTGAAGGCGCGCACGCGGGGAGGCGCGGGTCGGCGTTGTTGATGCACAGACCGACATGAAACGTGCAACTCGCGTTGGCCAAGTCGGCGTCGACATCGCAGCGTGGGTCACCCTCGTAACACACGAGAGTTGTCCTGGGGATGCCTCTGGTGGTGAGTGGTGGCAGCAGGGTGAGTGACCACTCCAGGTTGCAGTCCGTCTGCGTCGCCCCACCGCCGGGAACGCAGCCGTTGGCGGCGCCGCTTTCGGTGCAGAGTCCGCCCGCCGCCGGCGTAACCGCCGCGCCGAAGCAGATCAGAAGACCCGCGAGCGCGGATATGACCATCGCGTTGACTGTCACAGTCGGGTCCGCTCGAGCTGTAATTCCCGAAAGGAGACTACCCGACTTCTCTGGAAGGTGTCAATTTACAAGCGTGCGGTGATTCTCGTGGACTCCAGCGCTGCTCGACAGTGTGTCGATGCTCGGGCCAGCGCAAACGGGACCGAGCCTCGACGGTGTCGCTATTTGAGGCGACAAATCACCCGTTCCCGGCCGCCCCGGCATCCGTATGAACGCCTCGATGGGCACCGCGCTATGCTGCGCCTGCCGCAGTTGGCGGGAGCGCCAGATGGTGTAGAGCACGGGGAGCACCTCAAGGGTCAAGAAGGCACTGGTCACCAGCCCGCCCAGCATCGGCGCCGCAACACGGCGCATGATCTCGGCTCCCGCTCCCTCCGCCCACAAGAGTGGTAGGAGGCTGGCGGCCATCGTCGTGATGGTCATGAGCTTCGGTCGCAGGCGTTGCACGGTGCCCTCCGCGTGCGCCGCCACGATGTCGGCGCGGCTGCGCAGCCGTCCCTCGCGCACGCGGCGGTAGAAGGCCTCGTCGATGTAGACGACCATTACCACACCGGTCTGCATCGCCAGACCGACAACGGACAGCAGGCCCACCCACACGGGAGCCGAAAGCGGGTAGCGCAGCAAGTACAGCGTCCAAATGCTTCCAACCAACGCAAATGGCACGGCGGCGAGCACGAGCAGCGCTTCGATGAGACTGCGGAACTGGAGATACAACAGACCGAGCATGGAGAGCGCGACGATCGGTACGATCCATTTCAGCCGCTGCTGGCCCGCGAGCAGAAGGCCATACTGGCCGGTCCATTCGATGCGCTCCGCGGGATCGAGTTGGAGAAGGCCGGCACGTGCCGCCGTGTCCACGGCGCGCTGCGCGCGTTCGACGTAGCTCTGGACATCGGTGCCTTCGGTCAAGTCCACATAAACGTAGGCACAGATCTCACCGCGCTCCGTACGCAACGCCGCCGGCCGTCTCGAGTACGTGGGGTGTCCGAGCAGAGCCAGCGGCACAGGTTGGCCCACCGTCTGCGAGCCCGTCAGTGCGGCGCGCACAGTAATCTCCCGCAGCTCATCGGCGGGGCCGCGCGGTCGCACGTCCGGTGGCTCAGGCGTGAGGCGCACGCGTAACCGCCGGCCGTCTTGCTCGATTTCGCCGATCTGGCCGCCGGTCGTCAGCAGGTCGACGACGGACTGAATTGCCGCCGGGTCGACGCCGTGGCGCGCGGCGGCAGCGGCGTCGGTCTCGAATGCCAGCCATGTTTCCCCACCGAGCGCCTCGAAAACGGCGCTGCGAGTTCCGGGGACGCGGTCGATCACGGCGCGCAGCGCCGTCCCGATCGTATCGAGGCGCTGGGGATCGGACGAGACGATACGAATGCCTACGGGCGTTCGCACCCCTGTTGCCATCATGTCCATGCGGGCGCGCGCCGGCGCGGTCCAGGCGCTCGTCCAGCCGGGCAGACGGACGGCGCGGTCCAACTCGTCGACCAACTCTGCCGTCGTACGCGGTGCCTCTTCCGGCCAAAAGAAACGGAGCACGGGCCGCAGCGCTTTGGGTGTCCCGCTCGAATACCAGCGGGGGTGCGCGACCTTCGGCCACTCCGCTCGCGGACGCAGACGAATTGTGGTCTCCGCCATCGAGTACGGCGCCGGGTCGGTACCGGTGTCCGCGCGTCCGACCTTGCCGAATACCGTCGCCACCTCGCCGAAGCGGCTCATCGCCAGGTCCTGCCAGAAGAGCTGAAATGCGGCCTGATCCGGGACCACGCCCGGGAGCGTCGTCGGCATGTAGAGGAGATCGCCCTCGTCGACGCGCGGCAGGAATTCGCCCCCGAGCTTCGACGCGATCGGCAGACAAGAGGCCAGCGCCAGCGCGGCGGTCATCAGCGTGAGAGCGGGACGGCTCAACGCGAAGTGAACGAAGGGGCGATACAGCCGAACCAGGCCGCGCGTCAGCGGGTTCGCGAACTCCGGGATCACCCGCCCGCGCAGCAAACAATCACGCAATGCTGGCGCGAGCGTCAACGTCACCAACGCAGCGGAGGCGATGACCAGCGTCTTGGTGAGCACCAGTGGGCGCAGGAGTCGCCCGGTTTCACCGGAGAACGCGAACACGGGCAGGAAGGACAGCGCGGTAATGACGAGTGCGGTCAAGATAGCCGGCGCGAGCGCCTGGGCAGCGGCGACCAGCTGGGTGCGCCGGTCCTCCGCCGATGCTGCTGGATCTACGCTTTCGAGGCGGCGGTGGCACGCCTCGAGCGCGACAATGTCGGCGTCGACCGCCAGGCCGAGCGCGATGCCGATCCCGCCCAGGCTCATGATCGTGGCCGGAATGCCGAACAGCCACATGGCGCCGAAGGTCAGGAGCAGCACGACCGGAAGCGTGGCCAGCGGTACCAACGCGCTGCGCGCATGCAGCAGAAAAACAAGGATGACCAGCACCACCACGGCGACCTCCTCGCCGAGCGCGCGCAGTAAGGTGTGGCGGACGCGGGCGGCGAGATCGGCGCGGTCGTAGACGATGGCCACATGGACGTCGGCCGCCGCCCCGGAGTCGAGCCGTCCCGGATCAGCGGCGCGATGCGGCAGCCGGCGGCATTCCCGCGCGAGGGTGCGTTTGGCCTCCTCCACGAGGGAGGCGATATCGGCATCGCGCTTGGCGATGACGATGCCGCCGACGGCTTGCGCGCCCGCGACATCGGCCATGCCGGTCTGCGTGTCCTCGGTGAGGCGCACGAGCGCAACGTCGCGAATCCGTGCGGCGTCCTCCGTGTCTTTGCGCACCGGGATCGCTTCGAGGTCGGCGAGTGAGAGCTTTGCGAGGCCGCCGCCGGCTGCAAATGCCGGACGCAGCGCGGACCACACATCGGTGAAGGCAAGACCGCGCTCGCGCAGCTCACGTGGTCGCACATCGATGCGAACCTGCCGCAGGTCGCCGCCCACTGAGGCCACCTCGGCCACGCCCGGAATCGACGAGATTGCTGGGCGCAGGACGTCTTCCTGGAACCGCCGGAGATCGAGCAGCGACGAGACGCGGGCCGGATCGGTCAGCGCGTACTCGAGGACCCAGCCGGTGCTCGATGCCGCCGGACCCACCTGGAGGCGGACGCCAGGAGGCAGCTTGGGATGGACGCGGGCGACGCGGGCGAGGATCGCCTGATGTGCGGCGTCGAGGCCCGCCGCCGACGGGAATACCACGTCGACGTACGCCATGCCCGACATCGTCCATCCGCGGATTGCTTTGACTCCGGGCACGTCAGCGAGTCCCTGCGTCAGCACCGTCGTAACCGCCGTCGCGACCTCGGAGGCGGGGTGTCCCATCCAGTCTGCGACCAAGCCGATTTGCGGATCGGCGAGATCGGGGATGACGTCGCCGGACAGCCGACGCCGCGCTGCATCCCCTGCCACGGCGAGGATCGCTGCCGCGATGATGACGACCCAATGATGCCGGGAGCACCACGCGACCAGGCTGGCAATCACGGCGTGACCCAAACCATCTCGCCCGCTTGGGTGTCCAAGCGGCGATCCGCATCGAGAAAGAACGTTGCTCGTGCCACGACGCGCTCATTCACGTGCAAGCCCGAGAGGACCACCGCGAATCCTTCCTTGAGGAAGGTCTCGCCGATCTCTATGGGCCGCTTCTCGAGCTTGAAACCGCCGAGCGATGCGAGCACGTAGGGGCCCTCGGGAGACTGTACGATGGCGGAGGCAGGGACGGTCAGTACTTGCCGTGGCCGCGGTGCCAGCTCCAGCCAGCCGACCTGCCCGGGCTGTAGGCCTGCGGTTGGCGTCCGTTCTAGGGCCCGCTCCCCCCTTCGGGGAGCCTCAGGACAGGATTGGTCGCGAGGGGCTGCCAAGCTCGACGGGTTGCTCGGTGCCGCATCCGGCCGGAAGCGTAGCCGCGACGTCGATTGATCCCACCGGACCTCGGGGTCCGCGGTCCGGCGGACCGCAACCGTGGTGTCCGGCGCTTGCGTGAGGGTGAACGATCCCGGCTCGTCGGCCCGCAAGGCCGCGACTTGATCGCGATAGAAGACGGCGGTAATCGTCCCGTCTCTTTCCACCCATGCCGGCCCGCGCAGCTCACGGTCGCTGAACAGCAGCGACCGCTTGCGCACGAAGTCGATGATGTTGTGCTTGCGCACATTTTCTACGGCCGCCACGTCGGCCATTCCAGGCGCCTCGCGGGAGGGCATCGGGGCGTCGTGGCCGACGGGCTCGAGCGCCATGCCGCAGATCGGACATTCGCCCCGCGCCGCCGCGCGCACGTCCGGATGCATGGGGCAGGCGTAGCGCGTTCCGGAGTCACCACCCGTATGGTCTCGGACGGTGATGACGGCGGCGGCAACCAGGGCCCCGGCTGCCAGGAGCAAGAGGAGGACACGAAACGCGACGATCAACGAGCGCGAAGCGGGCGGCCGCTCCCCTCCCGGAATCTTCGCCCTCTCGTTCGAATTCCCCACGGACTCCTTCACAACTCACCGCTTCCGAGGCTCATGCCGCCGCGCGCGGCGGCATGAGCCTCGGGGACGGCTTCGTCGTGTCACTTCTCGATGAGCAGCGGACGCATGAACTCGTTGTCTTCGTGGTCGAGAATGTGACAGTGCTCGACGTAGCCGGGGCCCTCCGTCGGGTCGAACGGGAACGGATTCTGGCCCGCGACCGCCCCGTCGACCGGCACGTCCTGCGGCGCCCAACGCAACGCCAGCGTCGTGATCGTGCCAGGGAACATCTTGATGGTGTCCTTCCAACCCGCATCGATCGGATCGGGTGGCATGACCGGGCACATGCCTTGGGCGCACGCACCCTGCTGCGTGTACTTCGCATCGTCGAAGTTGATGTTGCCGCCGAGTGCGTCGGCCGAGTTCAGGATGTTGTAATCCCTGGGCGGGCCAAAACCGGGAATGTACGTGCCGGGCGCGAAATTGAAACCGTTGAACGTACCGCCAGGGAAGGCAGCGATCCAATCGGTGAGGTAGGTGTCCACGTCGAATGTCTGGCGCGAGATCACCTGGAACTGGATCAGATGGATATGGATGGGATGCGCATCGCCAGTCAGGTTGGCGACTTCCCAATTTTCGGTAGAGCCTTGCTGGGGGGTTTCAGTGGACGAAACCCCATGGCCGTTCGGAGTCGAGCCGGGAACCTGCTCCGTCGTCCCCTGGCGATTGCCATTCCACTTCGTGTTGTTGATCAAGCTCTCGACCGGATCACCCTCGTCAACCGGAGAGCCGGGGCTGTCTGGGTCGTCGGGCACGCCCTCCTCCTCGACCAAGATGAGTTGGCGCACTTTGTCAGGCGGGATGGTCTTGATGTCGACGATGGAGTTGGCGCGCAGGGCAGGGTGGTCCCCTGCTGGGTTGAAGGTCGTGTCGGTTCCCTGCAGGGGCAGATCGACCTTGAACTGCATGACCAGTCCGTCGGCTGTAGCATCGGGTGCGCCGAAGCCCACCGGACCACCGCTCGGGAAGGGAATGACGGCGAAGTTCTTCAACGTGAACGTTTTGCCGGCCTGCCCAGAGAAATCGACGATCAGATCGGCGCGCTCCGCCGGGGCGAGAAACAAGCACGCCGCGCCGGCTTCGGGATCGACGTTGTTGCCGATCGGTGAGCCGGCGCACGCGTCAGGGCCGTTCGCTGGATCGTCCAGCTCAACCGGCGCATCCAAAAATCCGCCGTCGGAACCGATCTGCCAGATCGCGGGGCCAGGGGCGCCGTTCATGTGCATGTCGACGTTCTGCTGATCGAACAGCTGCATGATCAAGAAACGGGCGTTGCAGCCGTTGAGTGTGCGGAAGCGATAACGACGTGGCTCAACCTCCAAGACCGGCCAGCTCTTGCCGTTGACGGTCATGACGTCGCCAAAGAACTCCGGAATCCAGAACGGGTGCGTGTCCGGATTTCCCGGCGGCCCGTTCAAGTTCAACGGATTGTCCGAATACGGAAAATACAACTGGCCGTTGGTATCGAATTGGCGATCCTGGATCAGCAGCTCGACTTCCTGGTTGCCTGACGGCAAGGTGATGGGGTTGTTGGCACTGCCGGTATCGCGGCTGTCGCGAATGAAGTAGAAGCCCGCCAAGCCGGCAAAGACATTTTCGCGCACGACACCGAGCGTGTGGTCGTGGAACCACAGCGTCGTGGCCTCTTGCTGATTCACATAGTTGTACATGTTGGTGACAAATGCAGGTCCGGTCTCAGCCTGGCCGGGTATGAACCAGGCGTCCGGGTGGCCATCGAACTGGGAGAGGACCTCGGCGCCGTGCAGGTGCACGACCGCGGGAATCGGGCCGACAAACGGTTGGGTGCAGGGTTCCGCCAGGGGCGGCCCATTCACGCAGTTGTTGTTCGCGGTGGTGCCGAGCGGATCTGCCCAGTGCAGCGTCTGGTCGACGGTGAGCAGGCCTTGAAGGACCGTGTTGGTCAGGCTGTTGGTGTACGTCACGTTCGTGGGGGTGCCTTGCCGCGCCTCGATCGTGCGCGCCGGCCAGCTCGGACCCACGCCGTTGAGGTTGTACCCCCAGAGGAAGGTGCCGTTGTTGTACGGAGGCTTGCGGCCGCGGTACACCGCTTCGGGAAGCACCTTCTGCTGGAACTCCTGCATATCGACGCTGAGCGGCTGCGTGCCGTCGGCGCGGCGGCCGTTGAACGTCGGTAGCGCATCGACGAAGCGCGGAATCAACGTACCCTTCAGCGGCATCTGCGGCGGCGGAGGAGTGACCGGGACGCTGACGTCGTGTTCGCCGCAGCCCATTGCGGCGACGGCCACACAGCACGCCGCCGCCCAGGATAGCCCGCGCCGGTTGGGTGTCACGCCACGAGAGAACGAGAACTGGAAGTGTCGTGCGCGCCTCATGCCTGCTCCCTCCTTCTTTCACCGGCAAGGCGAGATGCTCAGCCCGTCTTGCCCTTGACCCACGTCCGTGGCGGGTTCCCTATCACACAATGAAAATGACTTTCAACATCATGCTCCTGAGGTGCCTGAGGTGCGCAGATAAACCCAGCGGAGCGCCTGCCGGCGGGACTCGTCTCAGCGCCCGGGCGGTCGAACCGTTTCGGGTGACGGCGGCGGCGGTGCTCCGGCCCGGTGCACGGATAGCTTGATCGCTACCGGCTGAATGTTCTCGATCGACAGGTCGGTAGGATGCCGGATGTTCTGCTGCGCGATCTGAAAGGTGCGCCGTCCGGTTTTGGCGAGGCTCGCGTCAACCATGACGGCCACGCCGCCACGGTCGAACAGGTAGAAGGCGCGCGCCGGGCCGCGAAAGGTGACGTCGACGGCGCTGGGCGCCATGTCGTCGACCACATAGCCGTCGGGTAGATTGATCACGCTGACCGGGAGTGTGAAGGTGGACTCGGCGGGCCGTGAGCCGGGCACATACAGATACCACAGGCCCAGTACCAGCAGTAACGACGCAACCTTTTCGAGCCAGTTGCGACGGATCAGATCCATGCTGAGCCAGCCCCGCTTCTGCGGGGGCTGCTGCGCGTCGCGAAATTCCTGCAACACGGCACCCAGGGCCAGCGGGTTTTCGAGCTCATAGAGCCGGCCGTCCTTGGCAACGGAAATGCGGCCGCGCTCTTCGGAGACGACGACACACAGCGCATCGGTGAGCTCGGCCAGTCCCAATGCGGCGCTGTGACGCGTGCCGACACCAACCAGCTGGCGGAAATCCTTCGACAAGGGCAGATGCACGGCGAAGGCGGTGACGCGATCGTTCTCCACGATCGCTGCGCCATCGTGGCCGGGGGAATGCGGGTCGAAGAGGCTCTTCACCAGCGGTACGCTGAGCTGACCGTTGAGCGGGATGCCGCCCTGCAGGTGCCGCTGCACGAGTTGCTGCCCCGGCAGGACCACCAGAGCGCCGATGCGATCGCGGGCGCAGTCCGTCAAGCTGCGCACCAGCAGCGCGGCGGGGTCGGCGGCGCTGACACCCGGCCGGCCGCGCCGCAGGCTCCACATCGCGATGCGCTCGAACAACTGCCGCAGTTCCTCCTGAAAGATGACCACGACGATCACCACGAAGATGGCGAAGAAGCCTTGCAGCATCCAGGCGGTGAGCTGCAGGCCGAGGGCGCGCGCCACGATGTAGACGACGCTCAAGATCAAAATGCCGATCGCAACAAATGCGGCCCGCGTTTGCCGCAGCAGGGCCATCAGGGTGTAGACGAAGGCGGTGACCACGATGATGTCGAGCCCATCGGTGACGTGGAGATCGAAGAACGGCGCCAGCCACTGTGAAACCACCGCGAGCATGGCCCGTCACTGCGGAGCCGCGGCACTGTGCAGCAAGGCCACGGGACAGGTATGGAGGACGCTGGCAAGCGGCAGGGCCGGAGCATCGTCCTCCACAACCAGAACCTCTCCGGTGATGACATTGCGATAGCTGCGGCCGGCATCCGCGGGCGGCAATAGGAGCCGGCTGTCGCTCCAGGTGTCCGCGCCGATCGGGAGGATGCGACGCGCGGCGGTGAGCGGGACAACCAGACGGGGCGCGACCACCACGACGCTGACGTCGCCGAGGCGGCGCGCAAAGGCTACGACATGGTCGCCGCCCCCCCCGACCGCCGCCAACGGCTCGTATGTCCCGTCGACGAACAACGGCTCCAAGCGGCGCCGCAGCCGCAACGCCGTGGCGGTGAGCAAGAGCTTGATGCGGCCGTCGCCCCAGGCGCTGAGCAAGCGAGCAATGGCGGCGGCGCGCTGGCTGGCATCGCCCGGCTGTGGATGAAGCAGTGGCTCCATTTCGTCGAGCATGTGGCGCCGGCGCCCATAGTCCACGGCGCGGCGGTTGTCCGGATCGACGAGACTGAGATCCCACAGCTCGGTCCCCTGATAGAAATCGGGGACGCCAGGCGATGCGACCTTGAGCACGACCTGCGCCAGCGAGTTGATCATCCCGGCCCATGCGATCCGACTCTGGAAGGGCAGAAACGCGTGCAGGAAGCGGGCGCCGGAGGGACCGGCCAGCGTGCGTTCCACGAAGTGCCGCAGCGCGTCCTCGTAGGCCGTGTTCTGCGTAATCCAGCTGGTGTGCACCTTGGCCTCGCGCGCCGCCTTGATCATGAAGTCGCGTACGCGCGCCAGGAGGGCATCGTCGGGCGCCAGCGGGACGCCGCTGGACTCGGGCGGCCAGATCGCCAGCAGCGTCTGATAGAAGAGGTATTCGTCGTTGCGATCCGGAGCCGGAATACCGTCGATGATGGTGCGGTTGCGCATGGTGAGTCGGGCCCAGCGCGACAGCTGCCGGCCCCACTCCTCAGGCAGCTCCGAGAGCACATTGAGCCGAGCCCGCGCGTCCTCGCCGCGTTTGGTGTCATGGGTCGCGGTTGCCAGCATCGTCCGCGGCGACGCGGCGCGCCGTCGCTGATTGGCGGCGTGAAATTCCTCGACGGAGCAGCCGAAACGCTCGGGGTTGCCGCCGACCTCGTTGAGCGACAGCAAGCGGTTGAAGCGGTAAAAGGCGGTATCTTCGACGCCCTTGGCTTGTACCGGACCCGTGTACTGCTGGAACTTCATGGCAAACGCCAGCCGCTGGTCCGCCGGGCGCAGCGCCGCGGCTGGTTCTGGCAGTAACACCTCCCGTACGAACGCAAAGATGGACGGCTCCATGGTGGCGTTGCGGCGGCGGGCGCGACGGATCGCGGTGTCGACGGTGGCGCGATCGACGTCGGTGATGGACGTCGCCGACACGTAAGCGCGATACGTGGGAAAGCACGCGACGACTTCCTGTAAGACGTCGCGCAGGCTGTTGAGGGTGAAGTCGCGAGTGCGGCGGTCGCGTTCCGAGAGGCGATTGAGCGCGTACGCCAGTACGTTCAACTCGCTGGCCATGGGTACGTCCATGATGAACTTCTTGCCGGCGTACGCCACGTCCGGGAAGGCGGTGCGTTGGTGCGTAAATCGTCCGTAGATCCTTGTCAGGGCGCGCTGGTTGGCGCGGTCGACAAAGATGCCGTTCAGGTCGTTGGGGAAGTCGTAGCCGCTGGTGCCGGCCACCGGCCATTGGGACGGCAGCGATTCGCCCGCCGCCAGAATCTTTTCCACGACCACGTAGAAGGACGGACTTGGCTGGCTCGCCGGCTCTGACAGCCGGCCGGCCGCGGCGACCTGGAGGCGATCGAGGTACTGCGCCGGATCGTGCAAGCCGTCAATGTGATCGATACGCAGGCCGCTGATCCGCCCGTCGGTGACGAGGCGCAGAATTAGGCCGTGCGTTGCGGTGAAGACATGCGCGCGCTCCATGCGCAGGCCGGCGAGATGATTGATGTCGAAGAAGCGGCGATAGTTGATTTCGTGCGACGCCGTCCGCCAGTACGCCAGCCGGTACGGCTGCGCTTCGAGCAGCCCGTGCAGGGCGTTGAAGCTTTCCGGCTGCGTCGGGTCGCCGTTGAACACGCGTACCGCGTCCTCGATGTGTTGCAGGATACGCGGCGCGCTCGCCGCCAGGCGCTGCAACCGATCGCGCGCCACGGCGTTCTCCCGATGGCGCTCGGCGATGCGCTCCGGGTTGCTATCGGTGTACACGGGTAGGTTGCGCAGCGCCGTCACGATGCTCAGATACTCGGACAGCGTCTGGTTTTCGCCGAGGTCGCGGCGCACCTCGGCGAGGCCGTGCTCCAATACCTGGGACAGTTGTTGCGGGTTGGTCGGCAGGTTGTGGTCGAAGTAGTGCAACGAGAACGCGCCGTCGGCGAAGGCGAGCCGGATTTCGCCACGCTCCAGAGTCCGTCCGTACTGATCACCGAGAATCGGCAGCAGCACCTTGCCGTGCAGCTCGTCTTTGACCGGCACCCAGTCGATGTCGAAGAAATCGGCGTAGGGTGAGCACAGGCCGTGTTCCAGCACGTCGCGCCACCACGGGTTGGCGGCCGGGTCGATGCCCATGTGGTTCGGCACGCAGTCGACGACCAGTCCCATGCCGCGCGTACCGAGCGCGTCGCTGAAGGCGGTGAATTCCTCTTCCGAGCCCACCTCGGGGTTGAGCTGCGCATGATCGCAAATGTTGTAGCCGTGCGTACTGCCGGGGGTGGCTTTGAGGAAGGGTGAGGCGTAGCAATCGGTCACGCCGAGGGTGTCGAGATAAGGCACGAGCTCGCGCGCATCGGTGAAGCGAAAGCCGCGATGAAACTGCAGGCGGTAGGTGCTGACCGGCATGCGTGTCGAGGCATCGCGTCGGCTCCCGGTGCTCATGAATGTTCATCATCACCCGCAACGCTGATCGCGGCAAGCAACGATGACAGCCGCTGGAAAGATTCCTCCCCAATGCTCTGTTCGCTCGAAAAATGGCAATATGGGCTTGCGCCGCAGGCGGCGAGGAGAATCGTCAACATGAACAGAATAAATACGAAGCGTCGCATGCCTGCTCCTAGAACAGGATGCTTGAGATGGTCAATCAATCGACAACCACAGGCGCAAGAGATGGCGTTTGCCCTCGGGCTCGGGGTTGTCTTCGTATTCCGTGCGCGCGTGCAGGATGGTGTGGTTCGACAGCCATTGGATGTCACCGCGTTCGAGCTGCATGTCAAGGTAAAGGTCGGGATCGGCGGCGAGCTCTTCGTAGAGGTCGAGGAGATCCCGTTCCTCGGTCGTGAACGGCGCCACATCGGGGTGGCGCGTCACTGAGCGGAAATAGTCGCTGTGATAGAAGGTGCGCAGGCGGCTGCCGTCAAAGCAGCACGGCGCGATCGGCACGTAGCGCAGCCCACCGGAGGTGTCTTCGTTGCGCAGGTCGAGCAAGAACGGCTCATAGAGCCGGCCGACGAGAGCGGGGCGGCGCTGCAGGAGCCGGTTGTACACGGTCACCGAGCTGACGATGCGGCTGGCGCCGCCGCGCTTGGCGCCGCGCAGGCACAGCAGCCCGACGACGTCGGCGGCGTCGCAGTGATAGGCGATGGTCGCGGTGGTCCGATAGAGTCGCACGTACGGATCGTCGGCGCGGTCGCCGGTATCGACGACGTGACCGAGGAGATCGCCCTGCGGGTTCTGCGCGCCCGGGCGCCCCATGTGCAGTCCCAGGCACCAGAAGACGATCTCGGATTCAGCTTGTGACCAGCTGTCCACCGGCACGCCGGCGACCACGTGAAAGCCGCGCCCCGTGGTCAGCTCGCTGCGCCAGCGGGCAATCTCCGCTGACAGCGCCGGCAGCGGAAAGTCCGCAGCGGTCAGGTCGCCCGTCGGCTTCCCGGTTGCCTTTGCATGGCGGAGCGCGTTCCGCAGCTCTTCCACCTGCGCAGACACGAGCGGCGTGCGCCAGACCGTCTGCCGCACCATTTCGTTGCCCGCCCAGCTCGCAGGCCCGGAAAGCGGCACGGTTACAGGGTCTACGTGCGGCCGATGGAAGTAGTGCGCCGCTTGCTCAGCGTA
>CAZTDK010000040.1:0-17305 GCA_964611965.1 uncultured Binatia bacterium (SeqCode)
GGCGAAGGGCAACATAGAGATCATTGACGTGAGCTTGGTAAATGCCCTGACCAACAAGACCGTCGCGGTGCCTGGGGTTCTCCGCTAAGTAATCTCTGGACCTCTCCTTCCCTTCTGACGGCGCCACTGCGGTTTGCGGTGGCGCCGTTGTTTTTGGTGTCAGAGTCGCTAAACACTGTGTCCCTGTTAAGATGATTTCGCGCCGGCTGGTGTTGGATCGGACAAGGTAGTTCACGAGACCGGTTCCTGGGCAGCCCTTTCTTGGCTCACTCGAGATTGCCGACCCGGAGCCGGTAGAGGGCGATCGACAGCTCCCAACTGGCCGCCGAACCGAGTGACGATCCGACATCGAGGTTCGGTGTCGTGATGACGAATTCGTAGAGCGCAACCGGCGTCAGCTGGATACCAGGCCCGTGTGGAAGCGGCTGCGTGCCGCTGCTCAGCCAATACACCGGACCATCGCCGAGCGCCGCTGCCAGTTCCGCTATTTGATCCGTATCAGCGGCGGCGAGAAGAAATGCTGGAAGGTCACGCTGAGCCCACAAGGTGGCAGCCAAATGCGACGCTACGAGCTGGCCGTCGATCAACAGCGTTGCCCCAGGTTCGATCAGGGTGGCGATCGCCTTGACGTCTCGGGCGGCACCGCGGTAGTAGTCCGCTTCGCTGCGGAGCTGCCAGAAGAGGTGGCTTTCGTTGAACAAGCCCCCGCACAACAAAAGGGCGGCCGCTGTCCAATGCCAGCGCCGCACGATGGCGTGACACAACACGGCTAGCCCCACGCAGGTCGCTGGAAGCACGACGGTCACGGCGCGGCGCGCAGTCCAGATGGGTATCGGCTGCGCGTGGGGTTCGATCATGACCTGCGAGAACACGATCGCAGTCAGCAGCACGAGCAGTTGTCGCGTCAGGCGTGGCGGATCTTTTTCTCCAAGAAGTACCAAGAGGCCGGCGCCGCCGCCTATCAACACCGGCCAGCCGATGCATGAGGCGAGCAGCTTGAGACTCGACCAATCAGTTCGATAGCCGCCCCATAGCGACAGGAGCAGCATGCCGCTGAGCCAGCAGTAGAGCAGTGGCGGAAGCCAGTGTTTGGACGCTGAACGATTCCAGCGCCAGGCCGCAAGTAATCCAATCACTACGCCGACCAGCAATGTGATGTGCAGCCGAAAGCCGCCGAGTGTCGGTATCCACACGGTAAAGAGCCATCGCAAGATGCCGAAGTAATGCGTGCGAAACACGGCTAGATGGACGCCGGCATGGAGCCAGACCGCGGCGGCGCAGCCCAGCAATAACGCATAGTGGCGACGTGACGTGGGGGCTACCAGCCAGGCGCCGATCCCCAATGCGACCATTAGAAAGACCGCATTCTCGGCGCGCACCAAGCCCGCAATGCCGAAAGCGAGTCCGGCCAGCGCCGCGTCACTGGCACGGGCGCTACGCTCGTGCGCAGCAACACAAGCGAGCCCCGCCCAGAGGAAGAACTGGCCGACCACCTCCGGCATCAAGAAACGTGAGTACCAGTATTGAATGGCGGAAAGCAGGAGCAACGGGAGAACAAGGCCGGAGCTGGCACCCAGGAGCGCCGCACACTCAGCAATCGCCCATACGCTGAGCCCGCCGAACAAGGTGATGACCCATTCGCCGACGTCATGTCCCGCGATGGCATCGGCAGTAGCGATCCATACGGTGATCAAGTGGTGAAATGCCGGAAGCACTTCATCGCTGTCGAGACTGCGCAAGATGAGGCTGCCACTCAGCCGCAGGTATGGCGGCGCGCCACGTTCCGGCGCCACACTCGGAAATAATGAGCGCTTCAAGTCCGCGGAGAGGTGCGCCAGGGTGGGATCGTGCATCACCAGGGTGCCGTGCCGCGCGAGTTGCACCCCGCTCGCCAGATAGCCGGTTGAATCGGCGGCAAGCAAACGAGTGTCGAGGGGTGGCGCTATCCAGAGGCAAGCGAAAAGCCATATGGCCAATCCGAGGGCATCACGGCTGCCATATCCAGGGCGCGGCACCTGGCGCTGGAGGATGGATCCGAGGAGTGCCAGTCCACCCAGGAGCGCCAGTAGGAGCGGCAGTGAGTAGTACCCAAGCTCCGCCAGCAAGAGGCCGATCCACGATGTGCAACACGCGCTCAACAATACCTCGCGCAAGAACCGCGAAGTCTCGCCGCTGACGCTCTGCGCACGACGCAGGAGTGAATGCCCAGGGGCATACAGCAGCACATACCCGGCGAGGGCGACAAGTATGAACCGCATGTATGCAGCCTACCCCCCGTTTCTACTGAGCGCCCCGAATGACGTCAAACACGCCCGGCGCGTCGGCGAGCAGTATTCGTTTGACACTCGCCAAGCAGGATGCCAGGGTCGTACGGTACTTTTTCCTATGGGCTGGACCAAGCTGATCATCCAGGTGCCTTGCTTCAACGAGGAGCAGCATTTGGCGGCGACGCTGCGCGAGTTGCCGCGCCAGGTGCCCGGGGTCGATGAGGTCGAAGTGCTGGTCATTGACGACGGCTCCAGCGATCGTACCGCGGAAGTCGCCCGCCTCAATGGTGCCGACTACATTCTTCGCTTTTCCAACAACCGCGGCCTGGCGCACGCATTCCGCGGAGGGATCGATGCGGCGTTGCATCTCGGCGCGGACATCATCGTCAACACCGATGGCGACAACCAATACTGTGCCGCCGATATCGAACACCTCATCCTTCCAGTGCTGCGCGGGCAGGCGGACATGGTGGTCGGCGACCGCGACACCGGCAATCTGCAGCACTTTTCGCGTACGAAGCGCTGGCTGCAACACTATGGGAGCTGGGTGGTTCGAACCTTGTCGGGGACCGAGGTGCCCGATACTACCAGCGGCTTCCGTGCCCTGAGCCGTCAGGCCGCGCTCCAACTCAACGTGTTGTCGGATTTTACCTACACACTGGAAACGATCATCCAAGCCGGGAAGAAAAAGCTTCCCGTGTCGCATGTGCCAGTTCGGACGAACCCCGAGCGCCGCGGCTCGAAGCTCTTCGGTAGCGTGTGGAGCTACGTCAAACGCTCCGCGGCGACGATTGTGCGTATTTACGCGGTGTACGAACCGCTCAAGGTTTTCTCGTACCTGGGTGGTACGTTTATTCTCGGCGGCGTCGGCATTGGCGCTCGTTTTCTGTATTTTTATCTCGACGGGCGTGGGAGTGGCCACCTGCAATCGTTGATGCTCACGGTCCTGCTCGTCATTATCGGCTTCCAGACCATTCTGATCGGACTGGTGGCGGATCTCATCGGGTCGAGTCGCTCACTGACGGAGGAAATTCTCTTGCGCGTGCGCCGGTTGGAAATGCACGACCAGCGCAGCGACATCGAGACGGTGGCTCGTATCGAGCCGCGGCGTCCGCGCGTCCATGGAGGCCAATCGTGACGTCGAGCGACGGCGCTGCGGCGCCGTCGCCGCGCCGCGTCTGTTTCTTTGGTACCTACAACCGGGAGTATACGGTCACCCGGCTGCTGTTGCAGGCGTGTCGCGCCGCGGGCATCGAAGTGGTGGAATGCCATCGTCCGCTGTGGGAGCAGACACGCACGAAACTGGCCGCATACTTCGGCGCCCGTTCGCTGCTGCGGCTCCTGCGCGCCTATGTCCGGCAAGCGCGTGCGCTCAGCCGCGCGCGCCGCACGCTGCCTCAGATGCCGCTCTATCTCGTCGGCTTCAACGGTCAGCTTGATTGCCTGCTGTTGCGGTGGCTGCTGCGCCGCGAAAAGGCGGCGATCGTGTTCGCGCCGCTGGTGACGCTGACCGAGACCCTGGTCGATGACCGCGGCGTTTTCGACGTCCACTCCCTGCGTGCCATCTTGGCGCGCGCGCTGGATCGTGCGAGCCTGTCGGTCGCCACCCGGGTAATCATCGACGCCGAGGCCCACCGCCAGCATTTGATCGACAGCTTCGGTCTCAATCCCGACCGCGTGTCAACCTGGCACATTGGTGCGGATCCGTTGGTGTTCAAACCGGCGCCGCTTCCCGAGGGCCGCCGTCGCGTGCGTGTGCTGTTCTATGGAACGTTCCTGCCCCTGCATGGCTTGCCGACCATCCTGGCTGCCGCCGCGCTCTTGCGCGAGCAGCCGGATATCGAGTTTGTGCTCGTTGGGGATGGTCCCGAGCGCGGTGCCACTGCGGCGCAGGCACGGGATGCCGGGCTGCGCCAGATCCACTTCCACGACTGGGTTTCGTACGACGCGTTGGGCGACATGATTGCCGCCGCCGATATTTGTTTGGGGGTATTCGGAGTGACCCCAAAGGCGCAGATGGTGATTCCCAACAAGGTCTTTCAAGCGGCGATGGTTGGGCGTCCGGTGATCACGGCGGACTCGCCAGCGGTGCGTGAGGTATTCATCCACGGTGAAACGGCCTGGCTGTGTCCCGCCGGGAATGCTGAGGCGCTGGCGCGGGGTGTCCAGGCACTGTCCGCGGACGTTGGCTTGCGCCAGCGGCTCGGCTACCAAGCAGGGGCTCTGATGGCTGAACGTTTTTCGGCGGCGGCGCAAGGACGGCGGCTGGCCGAGATCCTGTGCGCGACGACGGCGCAGGGATGACTCTGCAGGTCGGCATCGTGGTCCTGAATTGGCACGGTGGTCTGCGGACGCAAGCGTGCGTCGATTCGGCGCGCGCGCAGGACCATCCGCAGAAGTTTGTGGTGCTGGTGGATAACCATTCGGGGACCGCGGAGTGCGACGCGTTGCGGCGCCGGTATAGCGGTGAGCCTGACGTGCAGCTCTGTTTGCTCGATGAGAACCGCGGCTACGCCGGTGGCAACAATGCCGGCATTCGTGCGGCCCTGGCACGCGGGGCGGATCTGGTGCTCATCCTGACACAAGATGCGATACTCGCGGCGGGAGCATTGCGGGTTCTGGTCGAGGCTGCCGCCGCGGACCCGGGTATCGGTGTGGTGGGGCCGCAGATCGTCGATACGCGGCGACCGGAGTACGTCTGGTCGGTGGGGGAACGGGTCTCCGTGGCATTGCTGTGCGTCCCACGTACGCTCCTGCGACATCGCCGTGTCCGCCAGTCATGGTACGACGTCGGCGGCGTGCTCGGCTGTGTGATGCTGCTGACCCGCCGCTGCATCGAAACCAGCGGTGGCTTCGACGAAGAATTCTTCGCGTACTACGAAGAGGTGGATTTCTGTTTGCGCGCCCGCCGCGATGGGTTCCGCATCGTCTGCGCGCCGGCGGCGGTCGCGTCCCACGACGGCATGCGCGGCTTCCTCGGTGGATTCGCCCCGCTCAGTGCCGAGTTGAAGGCGCGCAACCTGCTACGGCTCATGCGGCGTTGGGCGGGTCCGCTCGATTGGCTGGTGCTCCTGCCGACCGCGACAGCGCTCATCGTTGCGAGCGTTGGGGTGTACGCGCTGCGTGGCCGGTGGGACATCGTGTGCGCACTGGCGCGCGGGGTACGCGCGGGCTGGCGCGGGCGCGGCGGTCCGCTGGGTGCGATGGCCGGCGCCGGCTGATGCCTCATGCGGGTCGGCATTGGAGCCATTCTCGGTGTTGTCGGCGGGCCGGCGACCTATGCGCGCGAGCTGATCGGCGCGCTGGCACGGATCGATCGTGACAACGAATACGTGGTTATTACCGATGCGCCGGAGCGGTTGCCGAAACTCACGCCGAACGTCCGCTGCGCGCGTGCACCGCTGCGTGCGTCGTTTCTCCAGCCGGCCTGGGATCACGTCTGGGTGCCATACTTCGCGCGCCGCCATCATCTCGACCTATACCATGGGACCAAGGGCATGCTGCCGTGGTGGTGTCCGTGCCCCCAGGTGGTCACCGTTCATGATCTCGCGGTGTATCATCAGCCCGAGACCTTTGCGTGGCTGCAGCGCATCCATCAGCGCAGCCACACGCCGTTCGCCGTGCGGCATGCGGCACGCGTCATCGCGGACAGTGCGCACGGTCGCGAGGACATCATGAACCACTTCGGATTGGCAGGGGAGCGGGTGGTAGCCATCCCGCTTGCTGCCGGTCCGATATTCAGCGCACAGGCGGAGCCGGACGATCCGCGCATCGCGACCGAGCTGGCGTTACCTGAGCGCTACGTGCTCTATGCCGGCACCATCCAACCACGCAAGAACGTCGAGCTGCTGATCGAAGCCTTTGCGGGCCTGTCGGAGGCGCGCGCTGTGCACCTCCTGATCGCGGGTCGTATCCGTCCAGGGTATCGTCCGCCGGTGCTGGCGTACTCGCCGCCGCGGGTGCGCTGGCTTGGCCCGGTGAGCGACCGTGTGCTGGCCACGCTGTACCGTCGGGCGCTCGTGTTCTGCAGCCCCTCCAGCTACGAAGGCTTCGGCCTCTCCCTCCTCGAAGCCATGACCAGTGCCTGTCTCGTGGTGGCGGCGCGCAACTCCGCGGTTCCGGAGTTGGTGGCCGACTGTGGTATTCTCATCGATGACCTGACCGTGCCGGCCCTGCGGGAAGCCTTGCACCGCGCGCTGAGCGGGGACGCGGCGATGGCCCCGCTGCGCGTGCAAGCGCAGCGACGCGCCGCGTGGTACACATGGGAAGAGACGGCACGGCGGACATTGGCCGTATATCAGGAAGCGATGAACGATGCCCGTAGCTTCGCGTGAAAACATGCCCCGTGTCGGGGTGATCGTGCTCAATTGGAACGGCACCGAGGACACGCTCGAATGTTTGAGCAGTCTGGCGCTCCTCGACTATCCGCGTTACGAAATCATCGTTGTCGACAACGGTTCGCAGCCCTCGCCACGGCAACGGATCACGGAGGAATTCCCACGGTTCACGTATATCGAGACAGGGACGAATCTGGGGTACGCGGGTGGCAACAACGTCGGTATCCGCTATGCGCTAGCGGCCGGGCACGAGTACGTGTTCGTGCTCAACAACGACACGATCGTCGAGCGTGACGTGCTCCGGCACGCGGTGGCGGTGGCCGAGGCCGATGCATCGATCGGGGTGGTCGGCGTGAAGATCATTGCGTGGGATCAGCCGGAGCGCGTGTGGGTCGCGTATGGGCAAGTGACCTATCGCCAAGGTCTGGTGCGACTGATCGGCTACTATGGCCAGGACGACGGCGCTTTCGACACGCAACGCGACGTCGAGTGGGTCCCGGGTACCGCCATGTTGTTCCGGCGCCGGGCTCTTGAAACCGTGGGGCTGTTCGATGAGGAGTTCTTCGCGTATCACGAGGACGTCGACTGGTGCACGGCGGCGCGGGAGCACGGCCTGCGTGTCGTCTTCGCGCCCCAACCGCGCATCTATCATAAAGGGCATCGCAGCTCCGGAGGTAAGGGCTATGTCACGCCGCGCCAATACCTCGCCGGACGTAACATGGTGCTGTACGTGCGCAAACACGCGACGGCGCCGCAGCTGGCAAAGTTCATCGCGTTCCAGCTGGCAACCGTACCGCTGCAGTACGTCCGCCGGCGGATGAGCGGCGAACAGGCGGGCGTCACGGCCAAGGTGCGTGGCATGCTGGACGCTGCTCGCGGCCTGCCCCTGCCACTCGCCGAGCTGGGTTTGCGGCCGCAGCCATGAGCTTCACCTACTACACCGTGGACAGCGGCATCGAGGCGAGCCAGATCTTCTGGAGCTTCGATAGCGTTGCCGATCACGTCGACCTCTGCGACTTCGAGACGACGCTGCCGGTATTCTTGCAGCAGCTGCCGAAGAACGAACCCATCCTCGATGCCGGCTGCGGGTTGGCGCGCTGGGTCATCTATCTGCGCCAGCGTGGCTATCGCGTCTTCGGCATCGACCAGGCGCATGCGGCGCTGGTGCAGGCGGCGCGCTTCGACGCGGCACCGGCACCGTTATGCACCGGCGACACGCTGGCGCTGCCGGTGCGCGACCAGGCGCTCGGCGGGATCATCTCGCTCGGAGTCGTGGAGCACGTGCCGACGGGGCCGGTACCCGCACTGCGCGAGTTGCGGCGCGTGCTCAAGCCGGGTGGGGTGGCCCTGGTTGCCGTGCCGTACAACAACCCCTTGCGCCGCTGCGTCATCAATCACTTGCGCCGACTGCGCGACGGGCAGAAGCGGCGGGCCGGGCTCAAGCTCGATTTCGCGGAGTATCGATTCAGCGCCAAGGAGCTGACAGGTTTCTTGCGTGAGGCCGGCTTTGACGTGCTCTCCGTGTACGCGGATGACTTCAACCCGCCACTGGGGAAGGGCTTGTGGGTGGACTCCTCCTCTTTCTTTGGGTATCGCGTCGGCATGTTCGACATGGCGCCGGGGCGCAAGCGTTGGGAGCTGAACGCGCGGGGTCGCGTAGTGCAGCGGCTCGCAAACGCGCTGTCCCCGTGGCTGATCGCTGGCGGTGTCCTGGCCGTGGCGCGACGGAAGTAAGGCGATGCGCATTGCGGCCGTGACGGTAAACTGGAATCAGCCACGCCTGACGCAGCTCTGCGTCGAAAGTCTGGTGCGTGGCTCGCACGTCCCCGAGTGGGTTATCGTCGTCGACAACGGCTCGGCGCTGGATCCAACGCTGCTCGTCCAGCTTGCCTACGCTGAGACTGTGGTGCTGCGGAACGTGGCCAATCTGGGGTTTGCCGCCGCGGCGAATCAGGGCACCGAACGGGCATTGGCGTTGGGTGCGGATGCGGTGTTGATCGTCAACAACGACGCGGTCGTGCATCGCGACTGCGTCGCTGCGCTCATCGCGGCACTCGAGCGTGACGCTGCCCTCGCGGGTGCCGGCGCGAAGACCTTGACGCAGGAGCAGCCGCCGCGCATTCATACGGCCTACGGCATCCTGACTTATCACGGCCAGTTGGTGCGCCAGCAAGGCTGGCTGGAGCCGGACATTTCACAGTTTAACGACCTGACGCAGGTGGACTACATCTCGGGCTGCGGGATGCTGCTGCGCCGTGCGGCGCTCGAGCGCGTCGGGTTGCTGGATGCCGAGTTTTTCGCGTACCACGAGGATCTCGACTGGTGCGTGCGCGCGCGCCGCGCCGGCTATCGTGTCGCCTACGTGCCCGCCGCGATCGTGTATCATCGAATGCACGCATCGACCGGCGGTGGCGGCTATCTAAGCCCGATCACCTATCTGTCGGCGCGCAATGCAATTCTCTTCGTACGCAAGAACGCGAGCTGGATGCAGCGGCTGACCTACGCATTTTATCTGTCCGGCAACTTGCTGAAGGAGGCGGTGTTTCGCGGCCGCCGCCGCGAGCTCGCGGGATTCATGCTGCGCCTGCGCGGTCTGCGCGACGGCCTATTGCGACGCCCCGTGCCGCTGCGCGAAATCGGCCTCAATGGCACCCCAGACGTGGCGCACGTGCCCGCGTCGAACTCGGCGGCGGTCGGCCGCGTTGGGCCGCAGCAGCGAGGGTGAGGAGCGATGAGCGCCACCCCCCACGTTGCCATCGTGATTCTCACCTGGAATGGCAAGGAGGATATCCTGCAGTGCCTGCCCACCTTGTCGCGCATTCGCTACTCCAACTGGAGCGCCACCGTCATCGACAATGGCTCCGCAGACGGCACGGTAGAAGCCGTGCGTGCGGCACATCCACAACAGCGCCTGCTGGTGATGGAGAAGAATCTGGGCTTCTGCGGCGGCAACAACCGGGGCATTCACGACGCCCTGGCCCGCGGCGCGGACTATGTCCTGCTCCTGAACAACGACACCGAGCTGCATCCTGATCTGCTCGATGAATTGGTCCGCGTTGCCGAGACCGATCATGCGATTGGCGCGGTGGGGACGAAGAACATTCTCATGGACGACCACACCGTCGTCTGGGGAGCATACGGTGAGCTGCGCTACGATCGTGATCTCGTACGGCTCATTGGTTCACGGCAACCGGATGGCCCAGAGTATCGCGGCGTGAAGGACGTCGACTGGGTGATCGGCAACGGCATCATGATGAGTCGCCGGGCGCTGGAAGCCGTCGGTGGGTTCGACGAGTCGTTCTTCGGGTACCATGAGGACGTCGACTGGTGCGAGCGCGCCCGACGCGCCGGTTTCCGCATCGTCTACAACGGCGACGCGATCATCTATCATAAGGGATTTGGCGCCGCCCGGCCAAGTGCCAAGATGCCCTTCCCGGTGCTGTATTTTCTGGGTCGCAACAGCATTCTCTTTGCGCGCAAGCACGCCTCGCCGTTGCAGCTGTGCAAGTTCGTCGCGCTGTTTTTCGGCGGGGTGGCCTGGTGGATGATCGGCGGTATTTTCCGTGGTGACCGCATGAAGTCGTACCTCTGGTTGTTGCGCGGCTTCGCCGATGGTGTTGTCGGGCGGTTGCCGTTGCGGCAACTGGGGCTGCAATAGAACCCGTCCGTCGATGCCGTTCCCCATCTACTTGCCGTTCTATCCGGGGCATCAGCCGAATCTGATCTTCAGTCGCGAGGCCGACATCGACGACTACGAGGCCTATCTGGCGTTGGCTGACGAGACGACGTCGGTGGCGGTCTTCGACGCCGAGGTGCCGGCAGATGGACCGGTGCTCGATGCCGGTTGTGGGGGGGGCCGCTGGCTGGTGCGCATGCACGAGCGGGGGCGCCGCGCCGTCGGTATCGACCTCTATCGTCCGGTGTTGGAGGACATCCACCGATCGCGGCCTGCGATCCCCGTGGTCAGCGGTATGGTTGGCGCCCTGCCGTTTCGTTCGGGATCCCTTGCGGCGGTGATCTCGCTCGGAGTGGTGGAGCATGCCGAAGCGGGCCCGGATGCGGCGCTGCGCGAGTTTGCGCGCGTGCTGCGGCCAGGCGGCCGCTTATTGATCTCGGTGCCGTTCAATAATCTGTTTCGGCGCTGCGTGATGAATCTGTTGTTTCGGCACTACAACACACGCTGGGCGGGGCAGGGGTATTATTTCGTCGAGTACCGGTTCACGCGTCGAGAGTTCCTCGCTGCCTTGCGCGCCGCGGGCTTCGCGTCGTTGAGCTGCCACGCCCACGACTTCCGTCCGCCGCGGAACATGGGTCTCGTCTCCGACCTCAACATCCTGGCAATGCGCTTCAAGCAGGAGCACGGTGAGCTTCGACTCGAGCTGCCACCCGACCGCCAGTGGCGACTCGACGGGTGGTACGCGCCAGTGACGCGCTTTGCGCAGCGCCGCTGTCCCTGGTTGATCGCCGCAGAGTTGCTCGTGGTGGCGGAAAAGCCGGCGGGGACGGCATGACCACACGCCGGCGCCTGCTGTCGAATACCGCCGTCGTCATCGTCGGCACCGGCTTGCAGCGCCTGCTGCATTTGGGAACCACCCTGGTGCTGGCACGCGGCCTCGGCGAGGAGCAGTTCGGAACCTACTCGTTCGTCGTTGCGTACATGTTCATGTTCGGCTTTCTGGTCGATCTCGGCTTCGAGCGCGTCATTACGCGTGAGGTGGCGCGGCAGCCACATCGGGCCGGCGAATTGATCGGCAACGGATTCATCATTCGTGGGGTGCTTTCATTGTTTGCGGCGGCCGCGGCGATCGGCGTGGCGTGGCTGCTCCATCTGCCGGCGCTCACCCGGCTGTGCATTCTCATTGCGGCGGCCGGCATGCCATTGTCGATCGAGATCCTGGTGCGCGGCTTCTACCAATCACGTTACGAGATGCACTACACGTTTCTGCTCACCCTTCCGGGGAGCCTGGCGTTCCTGCTGTTGGCGCGTTTGGTGATCTCCCTGGGCGGCGGCTTGCCCGCCGTGATGGCAACCTCGTTGGCGACCGGGGTTGCCACGGTCGGTGCCATGCTGTGGGTGGCGGTGCCGAAAATCGGCGTGGTCTGGCGTTTGGACCCGGTGTTGCTCCGCGATCTGTGGCGTGAGTCATGGGAACTCGGAGCCGTGATGCTGCTGTTCCTGATCGCGCTGCGGCTCGATCAACTCCTGCTGTACTGGCTGCGCGATGCGGCGGAGGTTGCGGACTACGCGGTTGCGGTGAAGGTGACCGAAGCGTTGAACTCGATTCCGGAGGCGATCATGGTAACGGTCTTTCCGTTGCTGGCGGCGAGCCAGCACTCGGCACCGGAACGATTTCAGCGGGTGTACCATCTCACCGTTCGCTACCTCATCGTGCTGGTGCTGCCGCTGGCGTTGCTCCTGACGTTCGAGCCGGCGAACATCATTCGCGGGTTGTTCGGGCCGCAGTACGTTTCCGGCGCCCTCGCCTTGACGTTGATGGCCTGGTGGATGTTTTTCTCTTACACCGCCGCCGCCTACCTGAACCTGATGATTGTCCGCCGCCAGCAGCGCTTGATCGCCGCCGTGAGCGCCGTGGCGGTGGTGCTCAACCTTGTGCTGAACCTGCTGTGGATCCCGCGCTGGGGTAGCGCCGGTGCCGCCGCGGCGACCCTGGCCAGCAGTGCGACCAGCTTTGCCTTGTTCTGGTTGGCACCGGCGACTCGCGAGGCGATCCAGATCATTTGCAGCGAAGCGGTGCGCCCCGCCGTGGCCATCAGCGCCACGGCGGTGGCGCTCTCACTCATCGGAAATCCGCGGCTCCGCGTGCTCGGTGTATTGCCGGTCTACGGGGTGCTCATGCTGCTGCTCGGAGGGATCAACCGCCAGGACCTGGCCTGGATGGTCAAGCTGCTGCAGCCGGCGCAGCGGCGCGCGTGACCGAGTGCGCGTCGGGGGAATCATGCGAAGAGAAGTCGTCTTCAGGCGACGTGGTCCGAGTCAGCCGGAGAATTCCATTCTCCGGCGTTGCTCGTGCCTCAGACGTCCGCGTCTGACGCTGTTCTGCATCCGCGCCGCGCAAACGCGTCGCCGCACATGCCTTCGCTGTCGCGTTGCGGCTGTGCTGATTGCTGTCACCGCGGGTCTGCTGCCGTCGCTTGCCGGCTGTTCGCGCGACCCACCTGCGCAGCGGCCCAATGTTCTGCTCATTGTCATCGACGCCTTGCGTGCCGACCATCTCGGTGTGTACGGATACGCCAGGCCGACGTCGCCGACACTCGAAGGCGTGGCGCGCCACGCCACGCTGTTCGTGCGAGCACACTCGGCGACCTCCTGGACCAATCCCTCCGTCGAATCGCTGTTCACGGGTGAGCACCCGCGCATCCTCAAGCCGGGTGCCGCGCAATTCATTCCGCCGGACACGCGCACGCTCGCGGCGGCATTTCTCGAGGGCGGTTACCGGACCGGGGCCATCATTGCCAACCCGGTGTTGGCTCCCTCAATCGGTATGGCGCAGGGGTTCGAGGCGTACCTGCCGGTGTCGGGATGGGTCCAGGGGTGGAGTAAGCGGCCGAAGGAACCCGCCGAACTCGTGAATGATGCGGCCGTGCATTGGTTGCGGGACGCCCCGCAGCCGTCGCGGCCGTGGTTCCTATATTTGCACTACATGGATACGCACTGGCCGTACACTCCGCCGGTCACCACCGCGCAGCGCTTCTGGCGATCGGGGGAGGCGGACATTCCGGCCATGATGCAGGCCGTGAACGCCAGGGTCGGCGAGCGCCAAGGCGGACTCACTGCGGACGAGGCGCGCCAGGCGACCGACCTGTATGACGCCGCGATTGCCCACGTCGATGCGCAACTCGGCCAGCTGTTTGCCACGCTGGAGACGGCGGGGCAGCTCGCGAATACGATCATTTGCATTACCGCCGATCACGGCGAGGAGCTTGGCGACCACGGCGGTGTGCGCCATGCCCGCACGCTGTACGAAGAGGTTCTGCACATTCCCCTGCTCATCGTCACGCCACGCACGGCTGGCGCTGAACGCATCGCCCACCTGGTGCAGCTCAGCGACGTTGGGCGCACCTTGCTGGACCTTGCCGGCCTCAGCTCCAGCAAGTTCCCCGGTCGTTCTCTGTTGCGCGCCGACCAAGCGGTGCCGGCCGCTGACAGCGCGTTCGCCGAGCTCGATCCCGGATTCCTGACCGGTGCGCTGCACCACTACGCGCTGCTGGAGGGAACGCAGAAGCTGATCGTCACCGCGGAGGGACACGATCAGCTCTTCGATCTTGCTCGCGACCCCGGGGAGCAGCACGAACAGCCAGGCGGCCAAGCCCTGCTACCGATCCTGCAAACGCGCCTCGCGGCACTTGCCGCGGCGCGTCTCCCACAACCCGCCAGCACTCCCGATGAAACAACCCGTGAGCGTCTGCGGGCGCTGGGATACGAATTCTGAGCTGCGGCCGGGCCGCCCATCGCGAGTGGGTGGGATCTGCGGCAACGACCATACGTCAGAACCTTCGTGGCCGTCAGCGCTGTGGTGTGGGCTCGCCATACCCGAGAGCCTCCATGGCCTGCCGCACGGATTCGGGAACATGGATGGGCGGGGCGGTGGATTCGGCCGGCGGCCGGTCGCGTGCCTCTATCTCGTGAATGGCGTCGAGCAAGTCCTGCGGGGCGCTGCCCGGCAGCGGATGCTGTTCTCCTGGGTCGTCTTGCAGATCAAACGTCAGTGGCCGCGGTTGTGCGGCGTCGACGATGAGCTTGCGCGACGCCGTGACCAGCGCGTGAAGACGATGTCCGTCGAGATCCTCCTCGGCAAACACTGACGCTGCCGGAGGTGTCGATTCGCGACCGGTCATCAGCCCGGATAGGTCGTGGCCCGCGCCCGACGACGGCGTCCCACCGGCAAGCCGGAGCAGCGTCGGGGCGATGTCCGCGAGCTGGACGACGTTGTTGATCACGGTGCCGCCCGCGAGCGAGCGCGGCGACCGGATGATGAGCGGGACGTGGATCAGCTCTTCGTACAACGTGTGGCCGTGGTCCCGTGCGCCGTGTTCCCAGAACTCCTCGCCGTGGTCGGCCGTGACCGCCACCAGCGTCGAGTCCGCCAGCCGCTGGTCGCTATCGAGCGTCGTTAGCAGTCGGCCCAGCTGCGCGTCATTGAACGTTGCTTCGCCGTGGTAGAGGGCCAGAAGATGGCGGATCTCTCGCTCGGGCGGTGTCTTCCCCAGCAGTGCCAAACCGAACAGGCTCTTGAAAGATCCATCGACGGTGCCCTGGTAGTCGGGATCGTACATTGAGTTGTAAGGAGCAGGCGGCGTGTACGGTGCATGTGGGTCGATGGTGAATACCAGGAGGAAGAAGGGCGTGGCGGTGTTGTGGTGCAACCACTCCTGAGCGCGATCGACGACGCGTTCGGCGGTGGCGATGAGTTGCTCGGGTTGCACGGCCTGGTGACCGGCGTGCGGTTCGTACAGCTCGACGAACTCGTCGAAGCCGGCGGCAAACCCAAAGGTCGATCCGATGTTCGGATTGGCGATGATCGCGGCCGTACGGTAGCCGCGCGCGCGCAACTGGGTAGCGAGCGTCGTCACACCCGCACGCAACGGGTCGGGGCGGCCGACCGCACCGTGGACGCTCGGATACTCACCGGTGAGCAGCGAGCCCATCGAGGCGCGCGTCCACGAGGCGTTGGCGTAGGCACGCGTAAAGCGCACCCCCTCCTGCGCCAGCCGATCCATCGCCGGCGTTTGCACGGCGTCATTTCCATTGCAATGCACGGCATCGAAGCGCAGCGTGTCGACGACGTACAGGAGCATGTTGGGTGGCGTCGAGCGGTGGCAGGCCGCGAGGGTCGCACAAACGGCGGACGCGCCGACGACGCGCATCCAGCGGCGAAGTGAGATGCAGTGCCGCATGCAATCTAGGCTGCCGTAGCCGAATCGCCGTCGCCGAGTTGGAGTGTGCCGTTGCGGATCATCGGGGACTTGGTGAGGTACCCCTTATCTGACTGGAAAGCGTGTGCCACATCCGCCCATCAGAGGGCCGTTTCACCGGAGGCTCGAACGTCATGCCGCTACGAATATAGCAAGGCGCGGGCGGGTCACAAACGGATCCTCCCTTGTGAAACGGGGCAAGCGCGCGCTACCATCCTCGGGTGACCCAGCACCTGCGCCGGTTGCGACGCCGGTTGAACTATCACGTGGCCAAGGCCGAGATGCGCCTCGGCCGCAATCGGCTGCTGTCGTATCCCTACGAGCTCACCATCGATGTGAGCAACAAGTGCAACCTGCACTGCCCGTACTGCCCGACGGGACGCGGCGAGCAGGGCGGGCGCGGCCGCGGCAACATCTCCTACAATCTGTTTGCCAACATCCTCAGCGAGCTCGGACCGTATGTGTATAAGCTCGAGCTTTTCAACTGGGGCGAGCCCTTCTTCAATCGCGAGCTGCCGAAGCTGATCGCATGTGCCAGCCAATATGAGGTGTCGACGATCATCTCCAGCAACCTCAGCTTCCCCATGACCGAAGATTACGTGCGCTCCGTCGTGACTGCCGGCCTGACGCATCTGACGGCGGCTGTCGACGGGGCGGACCAACGGTCGTACGAGCAGTATCGCCGCGGCGGGAATTTCGATCTCGTGATGCAGAACCTGCGCACCTTTGCGCGAGTTAAGCGCGAGCTGGGGTCGCTCACGCCGCGGCTTTGCTGGCAATACCTGGTCTTTGCGCACAACGAGCATGGCATTGATGAAGCGCGCCGCATGGCCGCGGACCTGGGCGTCGAGAGTTTCGCCGTGCGGGGCGGCCTGTACGACGATCCTAGCTGGGCGCCCAAGGGGACGTATGATTTCCCCTACCTGGCGGTGCACCCGAACCGCTGCACGTGGTTGTGGAACAAGGCGGTCTTTCATTGGGACGGTGGGTTTGCCTCCTGCTGCATGGGATTCAACAAGCACGATGACTTCGACACTTTTCGCCCCGGGCAATTCCGGCAGTTGTGGAACAACGACAAGTTCATTACCGCCCGTCGCATCTGGACCGCCCCACAGTCGCCATTGCCGGAGGGCCACTTCTGCGTCGATTGCGACAAGGTGAAGCTCTTCCGGGGGTTGCCGATGAAGTCAACGATGTCGGCACCGGCGCCACTACGCGAGGTCGGGTAACCGCAACATATGTGGCTGCGACGCTTCCTGCTTGCGGCGCTGGTGACTTGTGGAGCGTCGCTCACGTGGTTGCTGTGGCCCGCGAGCCGCCCGAGTGTGCTGTTGATCAGTGTCGACTCGCTGCGTCCGGACTATCTGTCCTGTTACGGTGGTTCCCACACACCAACTCCGAACATCGACGCCGTCGCCGCCGCGGGGGTGACTTTTACCCAGGCCATCGCCGACGTCCCGTGGGAACGAGCCTCGGCGGCATCCGTGCTCACGGGTCAGTACGCCAGTACGCATCGCATGCGGTCGCTCTTCGACCGCTTGCCCGAAGCCACCGCAACGATGGCCTCCGTGTTTGCCGGCGCGGGCTACCGGACGGGTGCGGTCGTATCGGATTTCGACCTCGATCACATCTTTCGCCTGGATCAAGGCTTCCAGACGTATGATGACCGGTATACCACGCAGCTGCGCGTGACTTCCGATGAGCGCCCGGTGCATCAGGCGAGCATCTTCTATGGCGACTTGCCGCAAGACCATCGCTTTCGTCGAC
>CAZTDK010000041.1:0-17292 GCA_964611965.1 uncultured Binatia bacterium (SeqCode)
TCACCTGCGCAGGCTGTTCCAGCGATTCTCGTTGCATGGTTCCTCCTTTCGATAGTCCACACCCTCAGGCGGAACGAACGGCCGCGCGCGAGATAGGCACTGATCGGCGCTCTGGCAGCTCGCGATTCATTTCCACGCCATTGTGTCCCTTGTATAGGTGCGACGGCAGAGCCGTAAGCTCGGACTACTACGCGCGTGGTTGTACGCGCATCGATCTTCGCGCTCACCGTTGGCGGAACTCGGCAGGCTTGCCGCACGCATTGCGAGGCGGCGAGGCTCCTCACACCAGCGCGGATTTCTTACGAATCATCGCGACTACGGCGGAGCTCATAGCGGCAGCAGTGCCTGGCTGCGCATCGTGAGCAATTCCTCCGCGGCGGTGGGATGGATGCCGATGGTTGCATCGAACTGCGCTTTCGTGGCGCCGCATTTCAGTGCGACGGCAAACCCTTGAATGATCTCCGGTGCGTCGGCGCCGACCATGTGACACCCGACAACACGATCGGTAGCCCGCTCGACAATCAGCTTCAGCATCGTTCGGGCATCGCGTCCGGAGAGCGTGTGCTTCAACGGGCGCACGGTGGAGCGGTAGACATCGACCTGCGCATAGCGCTCGCGAGCACCGGCTTCGGTCAATCCCACTGCAGCCACTGGCGGCTGGCTGAAGATGGCGGTTGGCACGGAGGAATGATCGGGTGCGGTCGGATTGTTGTTGAAGAGCGTTTCCGCCACTGCCTGCCCCTCAGCAATCGCCATCGGTGTCAGCTTCAAACGGTTGGTGACGTCACCGACGGCGTAGATGCTACGCACACTTGAGCAGGAATATGCGTCCACCATGACCGCGCCGGCCGCATCGAGCTGGACGCCGGCGGTCTCGAGACCCAGACCTGCAGTGTTCGGTCTCCGGCCAGTAGCAAACATGACGTGATCCACGTTCACGAATGTCCCGTCCGTGAGCGCCGCGCGCACGCCATTGCCATGTCGCTCGATCTGCACGACGTCCCGCTCGAAGCGTAGATCGATGCCCTTGCGCCGCATCTCGTCAGCCAGGGCGTGACGCACGTCATCGTCGAAGCCGCGCAGGAACAGCGGGCCACGGTACAGCTGCGTGACCGCGGCACCTACGCCGTGGAAGATTCCGGCAAACTCCGCAGCGACGTATCCGCCGCCGACGATGAGGATGCGCTCGGGGGCGCGCTGGAGGAAGAAGGCATCATTGGACGTGATGGCGAGCTCCACGCCGGGAACGTGTGGCTGCTCGGGCCAGCCGCCCGTGGCGATGAGGATGGAGCGAGCCGTAAAAGTCTGCTCCTTGACGATCACGGTGTGCGCATCGACGATGCGGGCGTGCCCCTCAATGCACTGCACACCCGCCTGCTCGAGGAGGCTGCGGTAGACCTCGATGAGCCGTGCGATCTCGCGGTTCTTGTTGGCAAGCAGCTGGGGCCACTGCAGCGAGCGAGGCCCCACCATCCAACCGAACCCGGCGGCGTCCTCGAAGGCGTCGCGAAACTGTGCGGCATAGACCAGCAACTTCTTCGGGATGCAGCCGACGTTCACGCAGGTGCCGCCGAGATGGCGTTCTTCGGCCACGGCGACCCGCGCGCCGTACCCGGCGGCAACACGACACGCTCGCACACCGGCCGACCCGGCCCCGATGGTGAATAGGTCAAAGTCGTAACGGGCTTGTGCCATGAGCCACGTCTTTCCTTCCCCCGGAGTCTATCCGGACTTGAGAACTCGAAGCGACCCATCGGGAGCGGTCCATAGAAAAGGACGCCGGCCGCAAGCCCTCGTCCGCTTTGGGTGCTCTTATTCCGACAAGCGCTCACCGAATTCAATCGCGACCGACGCCATTTACGGCACGAATTCGAATCGACATTCTTGGGCGTGATCAAAAGGTGAGCTGATAGGCCACGTAGCTCTGAAACTGGTTTGATCCTTGGAGTCCGCGGCCCGCTGAGATCAGGATGTGCTGCAGCTCGTTCGCGTCAATGACGAGTCCGATGTTGAACCGTGTTTCCGGCTCACCGCCTGCGGTCTGGGTGGTCATGTGAAATACTTCCGCGCCCGCGCTGACACTCGAAAACAGCTGCCGCTGCAGCAGCCATCCCAAGTAGCCCCAGTCGTGGTTTCCGGCTCCAGGGTTGATCCAGTACCCGCCCCCGCCATATGTGGTCCATGAGCCGTAGCTTTTCTGGATCCACAACGGCAAGAACAGTCGCACCTGCCCAGTGCCGAGACCGCGCTGCCGATCACCTGTCGGGATCTCGACAAGCGGGAACGTTCCCACCATGGGCCGCATCGCGGTCTCCTCGATAAAGCGGTACTTGACGCCCACCTCGGTGTCGCCGTAGCCGTAGGTCGTCGTTCCCGCGGTTGAGCGAACGAAGGACATCGGCATGATGGTGTGGAGCTGGAGATTCGGTGCTGCGCCGTAGTTGACCTCGACGTGTGGTGCGGTTCCCGACCAGACACCGGCGTCCCGGGAAACGAGAGATGCGACATAGACCTCCCAGTGCTGATATTCCACCGGCTCTGGGTCATCGGTGACGTAGGGTGGCCCGGCGATTGCGCGTCTGGCGAGCAGACATATCAGGACAACACCCCACGCTGCCCAACATTGGCGCATTGATCGGCGGACCCGGTGACATCGTCCCATCGAGCGATTTTCCGAAGATGGCCAAGTCCGATCAGCGCACCACCGGCATAGAAGGGTACTCCCGTCCTTTTTCTATTCAAGCGCGGCAATCATCGCCTTGTCCACGGGTTGCCACGTTGCATCCGGATTGTATGCCATCATCTCGCTGGCTATCTGGTCGGTATTGGGCCCAAGGTCCTTTTGATAGATCTGACCGTCCTGATTGACGACGAAGGTCATCACCCCAGAGTCGCGATAGCTCACAGGGTAGGCCACCAAGGCGAATCCTCCGGTCATCCGACCATCGATGATATAGCTTCGGGCGCCACCCGGCGCATTTGCTCCTTGACTGGTTGGCATCCGGTAAAGGTAACCGTGGAACGGATGCGGCGGGGCTCCGGTGGCGTGAGGTTGATAGCCTTCGCTCGCCGCTTCAGCGACCAAGGGGCCGAGAGGACTTTCCGGCTGTACGCCCGCCTTCACCTGCCAGAATAGGCCGTCCTGTGTTCCGGCGGTGCTCCGAAACTTTTGCGCGTATTGGTGCTCCGACGCACCGTCGTGCAGCGCGGCGTAATAATCTCGCTGGGCATCGGAGATGGCATTGCAGACGTTGATCACGTTAAGCTCGTTGGAGCCGATCCGCCGATAGAGGATCTCCTGCTTGCCGTAATCCGTATCGAAGTACCATTGAGATCCACTTGTTTTGAGGGGTATGGGAGTCGGCCAATTGTCTGGGCCTATGTAGAGAAAGGTTCGCCCCTCGCCGGCGGCGAACTGATGCGACGCGCGATACTTGCTCGCAAAGGCATCCTGATGATTCTGGTCGGCGACCCGATCGCCGGAGGAAATCAGGTCACGGCCGGATGGGCCCAGAATCGCCAGCATCGCTGCCTCATCGTGATTCCGTACGGCGGTGACGAGAGAATCCGTAGCCTCCATGGCCGAATTGAACGTCTTCTGGCCGGGCGCCTGTGCCGAGACTGCCTGGGCGCTGCCCAACCCAAATGCAAGGCTGATCCACAAGCCCCACAGGGCGAGCAGTCTGCCGGGCTTGGCAGCCCCTAGCGACCAACCCTGTCCTGAGCCCCGTCGAATGCGGTCCACAGAAAAGACGCCGGCCGCAGGCCCTGGCCAACTGCGATGGTTATCGATTGATTGCATTGCTTTTCCCCGTTCTCGGCGATTGGTGGTCAGGCGCGCTACTTCCACCATGCGCTCGGCCGCTTTCCGTGTTCCCGCTGTGTCCGCCACTATGCGCCACCACCGCATGCTCCCCATTCGGCACGCTGCCTCCGCCATAGCTGGTCCGGCCACGGGTGCTGGTGGCCCAAGCCTCATGCGCCGGGGCATAGCGGCCGAATGCACTTCTGTTCAGATCGGCCTGCGGATAGCTGTCGTAGCCGCGGTAGGCGTTGTTCGAGTAGTAGCCCGAACTGCCCCCTCCCCACCCGACGTAACAACCCGTCGCGAGAGTCGCGAACAGCAGCGCGGCAAGGCGCATCGCCCTCCGAGCAGCAACAGCACCCATCTGAGACGGCGAGCGCCTCGCGAGGCCTCGGCTGCATACCTCCTGCGCGGCGGCGTCCGCAGAAAGCGCATCAGAACGATCTACCGGTGCTTCAATATGATTCATGTTTTCTTCCTATATTATTGAGCAATAAATTAATAGAGAGGACAGTTACGCCCGTAATTCTACGTACGTATTACTTCGCCCCTCTGGGCCGATCCGGCGGCGCCCGGCCGCTTTCTCGAGAGCTTTGTCGTGGGGTCCTGGATCGAGCACATGCGGCAACACGAGCGCGTCCCCAAGGCGGACCGCAAGCTGCAGGCTCTGGCGCAAGCCTTCCACCTCGGCCCGAAGCCTCCCGTTGTCAAGCACTACATCCACGCGCGGATGGACGAGGACGATGCTGGCCGGCGCGACGCATACGACACGTGATCGAATGTGGACGATGGGGTGCGGGAGCCGCTTCATGCGCAACAGTTTTTTCTCCATTACAATACCGCCCACGTGCTCAACCTCATCCTGAGTCGGCTGCAGGTGTGGTGGTCGCATAAGTGCGCTACTCCGTGCCGTGACCGAGACTGAGCCGGGCGTCACGAGTACTCGCCGACATCGAAAACTTGCCGCAGGAATGTAAGGGGTTCCGGCGTCGCCGCTGTTGCATGCGGCGTCGCGAACGCCTTGACATGCTCGGCGCCAGGATTCGTCGATCCCTTTGGATCCATCCCGCCTGATTGACTAGTCGAAGCCTCGAATAATCGCCCCGGCAGTCCAAGGTTTTCCGAAGAGCCTGATCGCGGCGCCTTCGTCACAGCGGAACGCCGCGACTTAGTCGGTAGAAGTACGCACGTAGTATCCCGAGCTTGTGGGTCGCGCCATTGCGGACCACCATTCTCTCAATTGAAGGGAGCCTATCCCATGGCCGGAAAGCAGACAGCAGTGTTGGGGAATTCATCCGATCCCGAGGATGCTGCCGCAGGCACTGGAACGGGTGCGCTGACCCAAATTGGTGGTGTCAGCGCTCTGCGTTCGGACAAGCGCACGCTACACGGGGCCTGAATCATGTTCCCGTTCACACATCCAACCGCACGAGCAATTGCGGCAGCGACGCTGCGCAGGCGGCAGCCTCTTGCCGGCCGTCCCGGTCGACCTCGCCCTACACCAATTCGCCAGGGCATGTGGGCTCAGGAGACGGTCAATCTCTGCGGCGATCAGTGCGCCGGCTCCCAGATGTCCAATCCGGCGTCCGTGGAGGGCGGCGCCGAAGGCCATCCCCGTTCTTCCAGGCTCTCTGTCCGAGGCGCAGAAGTAGACCGCCGGCACCTTATCTTGGAATCACAAGGAGGTAACAATGGCAGCAAGCTTGAAGCCGAGGCACCCGA
Source organism: uncultured Binatia bacterium (SeqCode) (assembly GCA_964611965.1). Lineage (GTDB taxonomy): Bacteria > Desulfobacterota > Binatia > HRBIN30 > HRBIN30 > CAZTDK01. Next base: position 5,528 of record CAZTDK010000041.1, read on the forward strand.
TCCGTGAGCTCGTTGCTCGGTTACTTGATCGTCCGAGCAGAGACGTAGTCCCAGGCCGAGCATCCAGGGACGGTCCAAGCGGGATGAATCAGCAGCGGCGCGTTAGATGGTCGGAGGATAGCGCACCTGACAATGGCGCATCTATTGTTGGGAGTCCGCGATACATTCATGACAAGCTCGTCGCGTACCAGGCGCACGGATTGGGACAGCGAGAGACTGGGCGATCGGGGAGACAATGTGAACCGTCTCTGCGCTCCGGGGAAATCGCCAATCCGGAACAAAGCGATACGCGCGTACAAGCGACGAGCCTGCGCTCTTCAAAATCGACGTGGGCCGACAAGTGGCAGAGATAAATGCGCGTGCGAACGGCGCTGGTGATTGCACCGCAGCATGCCGCCAGCTGCAGCGGGAAACGGTGCGCACGGATTCGAGGCGCCTTGTGCCGGCGATCGCGTTCGTGTCGAGCCGATTCATACGAACGTCGAGTATGGCTGCGTCGATTTCAGGCGCGAGCCCTCATGAACCCACCCGAGACGACCACCGTTTCTAAGAAGCACTACGCCGCTGGCGCCTGTGCTACTTGGGGAACAGAGCACCGCGCTTCTCCGCCACCTTCCCCTGCATCGACGGCAGCGCGCGGGAGTATGCGTCGAGCATCAGGCTAATCTGGGAATGACCCAGGCGTTCCTAGACGATCTTCGGGTGCACGCCTTGGGACAGCAGCAACGGTCGCCGCGGCATGCCGCAGGGCGTGAAAGCGGATGCGCGGTACGCAAGTTGCCCTGGTCCGCCTTGAGGTGGCCGGACCGCGACTCTCCCTCGACTGCTGACATAGTGCCTACACAAAAGGTTGCTTTTCATGACCGAAAGGCCAGAAAGACGAAAGCCCCTGATTTCTCAGGGGCTTTATAGAAGCTGGCGCGCGGATTCGAACCGCGGACCTGCTGATTACGAATCAGCTGCTCTACCGACTGAGCTACGCCAGCACTTGAAAATAAAGGAGCTTATTATTGCATTACCGCTACGGACGGGATCGGGGACAAATTGGGGGCGCTTCAGTTTCCAACTGCGCCCACCGGTGCCCAAGCCACGCCGTTTCATCATCGGGCGCGGTCATAGCGAACTTTGCTTGATGAGTCCACACGCTCCTACGCGTGCGGTCTGTGCGGTCTGTGCGCTCCGACCACTCATCATCCGGAAAGATCAGGTCCGGTGTCACCAAAGCCCCCGAGCGCAGGCGCGAACAGCCGTATAGCGGGCGGCTTGAGCGTGCCGCGGCGTCATGCCGGTGCAAACTTTGGCAGCGTCACCTCGTCGGTGATGTCCTCGAAGACGACCTGGACCGGCATGCCGATCCGAATAGCTGTCGGTGGGACCCCGACGAGGTTCGATGTCAACTTCGCACCTTCCGTGAGCTTCACGACGACCACGGCGTACGGCACCTCGGCGGCGAATCCGGGATGGTAGATCTGGTGCATCACGTTGTAGCTGAACACTTCCCCCGTGCCCGTTACCGGTACCCACTGTGCCTCGCGCGACAAGCAGCTCGAGCAGATCTCGCGGGCCGGAAAACGATGCGTGCCGCACTGCGCGCACTGCTGCACGACAAGCTGATGTCGCTTGGCGGCTTCGAAGAACGGACGCATCTCCGGCGTGATCGCCGGGATCGGTTTCGTGTACGCCATTGTTTCTCTATGCCGCCTGGCTCGCCAGCACCAAGGTCGAATGCGTCGACAGAATCCCGCCGTTGCCGCTCACCAGGGCGATCGTGGCCTCCGGCACCTGCCGCCGGCCGCCGCTGCCGCGCAGCTGGATGACCGCCTCCGACACCGGGGTCATGCCCCACATGTAAAAGGACGACAGCTGCCCGCCGCCGGTGTTGACCGGCAACGAACCACCCGGCGCGGTCTTGCCGTCGGCGACGAAGGCACCGCCCTCGCCCTTCTTGCAGAAACCGTAGTCCTCCAGGCAGATGAGCACCGTGAACGTGTAACAATCGTACAGCTCGACGACGTCGATGTCCTGCAGCGTGACGCCCGCCATGCGGAAGGCGGATTCCTTGGCGAGCACCGCGCCTGAGGTCAACGTTTCCGCCGGGTCGCCGCCGGGATGTCCCTGCCCCATGCCCCAGATGTACACCGGCGGTTGCTTGAGGTCGCGCGCCCGTGCCGCCGAGGTGACGATGACGGCCAGGCCGCCGTTCGAGACCAGGCAGCAGTCGAAGAGATGAAACGGTTCCACCACCCAGCGCGAGCGCTGATAGTCCTCGATAGTCATCGGCGTGTCGTAGAACTGCGCCGCCGGGTTGCGGTTGGCCCACTGCCGCTCGGCCACGGCGATGGCCCCGAGGTGGTCGTTGGTGGTGCCGTAGAGATGCATGTGCCGGCGCGCCACCATGGCGTACATGGCGTTGATGCCGAACTGCCCATACGCCGCATCCAGCCCGCGTGCGAAGGCATATGCAGCCGCCGAGCCGCCGTCGCTTTTTCCGCTGCCCGGTTCCGCGGACCGGGGCCGCGGCGGTTTCAAAGGGGCGTCGGAGAACACACACGCCACGACGTTGCACATGCCGGCGTCGATGGCTTGCGTCGCCTGCTGGATCATCGCACTCGCCGTCGCGCCGCCGGCGCTCATCGCCACGGACAGCCGCAGGTTGCGCACACCCATCGCCTGCTGCAATTGAAACGAGGCCATGCCGCCGTCACCCCAACTGAGACCCGGGTTGACCAGCAGCCCGTCGAGATCGTTGCGCGTCAGGCCGGCGTCCTCGAGCGCAAGGTGTACGGCTTCCACGGCGAAACCGACGTGATTGGTGTGGTACACCTTGCCCTGCTGCGTAATGCCGAGGCCGGCGATGGCCGTTTTTCCTTTCATCGCGATAGTAGTCTTGCGTGCTGAGTCCTGAGTGTTGAGTCCTGGGCGCTGAGCTCGTTTCTTTTGCCACGATTCGCTTCGCGGTGAAAGGAGGGACCTCAGGGGATTGGAGAATGTGAGAATTGAAGGATTGGAGAATTTGAAGCGCGGGTGCTCCGACAATTCTCCCATCCTCCAATTCTCAAATCCTCAAATTCCTTCTAAGATGCCGCCCACGATGATGACGAATTGGTTCGATCTGACGGGGCGTGTGGCGCTGGTCACCGGCGGCAGCAAGGGGTTGGGGCGCACCATCTCTGATGCCTTGGCGCGCGCCGGTGCCGACGTGGCGATCGCCAGCCGTACGCAAACAGAGCTCGACAGCACCGCCGCGGCGCTGCAGGCGCACGGCCGTCGCGTCGCCGCCGTGAGAGCCGACGTGACCGATGAAGCCAGCGTGCGTCGGATGGCGGAGCAGGTAGTCGACCACTTCGGGCAGATCGATATTCTGGTCAACAACGCCGGCATCGGCGACACGCAGGCGCTGGTGGACATGGACGCGGCACACTGGGACCAGGTGATGCAAGTCAACCTGCGCGGCCCGATGCTGTGCTGCAAGCATGTCGGGCCGCATATGATTCAGCGCGGCAGCGGCAAGGTCATCAATGTCGCCTCGGTGATGGCCACGCACGTGGCGCGCTACATGTCGGCGTATTGTGCGAGCAAAGCGGCGATCGTGCAGTTCACACGCGCGGTGGCGCTGGAATGGATCCGCCACAATATCCAGGTGAACGCCCTCTGTCCGGGCTACTTCCTCACCGACATGAACGCGGAGTTCTTCGGCTCGGAGCGCGGCCGCACATTCATCGCCGACCTCCCCATTCGCCGGCTCGGTGAGACGCGCGAGCTCGAAGGCGCCGCGGTGTTTCTGGCTTCCGCCGCGACCAGCTACATCACTGGCACGACACTGTACGTCGACGGCGGACATGCGCTGGCGTGACATCAACGTGCGCGGAACTCGCGATCCGAACTTCGAACAAGATATGTGTTGATCTGCGAAAATCTGCGGATGACTCCCTGATCACCCCTGAAGCCGCGACGTCCACAATTCGACTCAAGCCATGATCAACAGGAATTCAACACTCGGTTCAAGGCGGTGATCAGCTCGTCGACGGTGACCTGACCATCCTGGTTGATATCCATTGCCTCGCATGACGATACGGCGACGAGGTCTTGGGCAATGCTCACGCCGGTGACCACCTCGTCGACCGTTACCATCCGGTCGCCATTGCAATCGCCGGCGCACACCGGCGGCGTGAGCGCCTGGATCAAGCGATCGACGTTCGGTGCCCCCAGACCGGTCGCAAGATCGTAGCCCACACCAGCGGCGAATCCACCGACGTGGTTGAAGCTCGTGTCGCCGTCGGTGACGTCGTAGAACACGGCCGGCCCGTCTTCGGCGTACTGTTTTTGGCCCAGCGGATACAAGGCGTAGTTGAGCACTCCCGAGCCATCAGGCTGCGCCGCCTGGTTGAGCAGGGCAACGATGCCTGCCCATGATGGCGTGGCGACGCTCGTGCCGCCAACCATCGCGAACCGTCCTTCTATGACAATCGCGTAGCCCGGTATCGACGGACTGGCGAGCAGGGCGACGTCCGGCTGGTCGCGCTTGCCGTCCTCCGGCACGCCGGGCGCAACCTGGTACGCCGGCTTGGAAACCGAGGTGCTCGGCCCCCCGCCGGATGCCCCGAGCGCGTCGTTCCATACCGACTCGCTGACATGGCCGGTGGCGTTACCGAGGCTGTCAAATCCCGGATCGAGCGCCGTGCCCCCGACGGCGATGACGTTCGGGTCGCTGGCGAGGACGTTCACGCTCGCTCCCTTGCCGTCGGCGCAATCGTCGGCGCCGGAATCCCCCGTAGCCACCAGCACGGTCTGGCCTTGCGCCGCAGCCTGCGCGTACAAGGGTGCAAAGAGCTCGAGCCCATTCGGGTCCGCGCGTTCGCAGGTTCCGAAGCTCACCGTGACGACTTTGGCTTCCGGGTGATTGGCGATGACATCCATCAGCGACAGGTCGATGTCCGTCGCTGAGATATCGACGAGCACGGTGGCGCCTGGCGCCAGACTGCCCGCCCATTCCACGTCGAGCAGGACTTCTCCCTCTTCGCCGCGTGTGCACATCTGAGATTGTTGCCCGTCGTGAATGTCCTTGCAGACTCCTTGCGATGCGCCGACTCCAGGATTCTTGCCAGGGAAGATCTTGACCGGGCCGTGGACGGCGATGCCGAGCTGCTGTTGAAAGTCGGTGATGTCCGTCTCGAAGAAGTCCGAGCGCGCCACCACGGCGACCGTCTGTCTGCTGCCGTCGATGCCGCGATCGAGCACCGGCTGAACGTTATAGGCGCGATAGATGTCGTGCGGGCCCATCGTGTCGTGGGTTCCTTGGCTGCCGACGAGTCGAACCAGGGGTTGCGCCACGGGGATGGTGTTGAGCCGCACGAACCCGACGGTAGCCCCGAACTGCGCCGGGAGCAGCGGCGCGTCGGCGTTGGCCAGTACCTCGTGACCACGGTGACGATAGCGATTCATGTGCACGCGGAAGGCGCGCTCGACCGCGTGCACGGGGCCGGTGAAGTCGAGGCGCACCCGGCTCGGCCAACGCTGCACGGCGAAACCCTGCTGCTCGAGCCAGTCAGCGAGCGCCACGTAATCGCTCGGATGGGGTGCGAAGCGGGCGGCGAACTCCTCGGGACTGAGCCAGTGGTGGTACTCCGGGGCGCCAGGCTGTTGCTGCGCCGCGAGGAAGCGGTCCAATGTGTCGCGATCGCGGAGGCGCAGGGTGATGCTCATGGAAAGCGACGCGTGCGGGTCTGCCGCTTCGAGGAGTGCGGCGCTGCGCAGGTGCGGCGAGATGGCACCGGGCACCGCATAGCGTTGGTCGGCATGCACGGCGCCGATCCCCATCCACGAGAGTGCAAGTAGAGAATAGAGAAGATGGGCGCGCACAGGTCCTGCGCTTATCCTACTGGCCACAGAAGGTATAGCGCCTATCGTTGGTGGGCGGTCATCAATCCCGGATGCGTGACCAGGATCTGCACCGCCTCCAACGTTCCTGAGGCGTCTGCCGCCAGCCGCCCGACCCCTTGGATGCGATCACCCGGCTGGATGTCGGCGCACGCCAACGGTGCGCCCGCACGGTTGGCAATCACCGCATCCGGCAAGAGCTGCAGGTCAATGCCGGTTCGGTCGTCGGTGAGTTGCAGCCCCCCGCTTGGACAGTCAATCGACATGACGACACCGACGAAACGCAGCGCTTCCCCAGCGCTCGGCGGTCCCGTGACGTCGACCTTGTTAGCCACGATGACTCCCGGCATACGCAGAACGATCTGGCCTTCCCCGCGTACCCGATCACCGATGTGCAGGTCCGCGCAGGTGAGCGTCGGTGACGCGCCGGCGGTGAATTGCGTCCGCGCTGTCAACTGCACCGTGGTGCGCTGCACCGAGTCATCCACGACCGCGAAACCGGTGCCACAATCCAGCGCGGCAAGTGCCCCCGCGAAGCGCGCTTCGAGCTGCATCTGCGGCGGCGGTTGCGGCAGCGGCGACAACGTGACGACCAGCGCGGTAATCGTCGCATCGGGGGTCGCATACGCAATCGTCCCGTCGACAGCGACGATGCCTCCGACCGGAATGGCGGCGCACGTCCGTGAGTTTCCCGCGGCATCGACCAGACTGCTCTGGTCGGTGAGATGGACATTGTACTGCATGCCGCCGGACCGCCGGTCATGGATCAGCAAGGTGCCGTCGCTGCAGTCGACGAAGTCGACCACGCCGAAGAAGTCGAGTTGGCGTGCCGCCTGCGCAACGATGCCGTCCGGTTGGAGCTCGATGTCTTGCAGGACGACCGTGGAGCCGGCAGGCACGTCGAGCAGCTGGGTGACTTGAAACTGCGGCAGCGTGAAGCGCATCGTAACACTGCCGGCGAAACTGCCGCTGAGAACGAAGTTCCCATTGTCGTCCGCCACCGTGTGCACGCTGGGAAAGCCATCGATGGACACCTCGATCGGCGGCAAGGCCGCCAGCGTGTTGCTGGTGCTCGCTGCCGCGCCGGTCTGCACGTCGACGACGTTGCCACTGATCGCCGCCGTCGAAGAGATGCCGGTCCCCACCGGTCCGCCATCAGACGAGCAACCCAGACTGCCGATGCACAGCCACAGGGCCAGGTAGCGCACCCATTTCATCGCGATCTCCGAATACGGCCAGGAGGACCGGTGCGCTTGTCCGGTGGTGGTGGCGGCGCCGGAGCGGCTTCTTCGAAGTAATAGGTTCCCAGCACGACGCGCATGCGCTGCCCGGCTGCGGCGTGTGGGTTGCGATCGCGATCGTGTGCCGCAAGCCGGGTATTGGCGCGACGGATCAGCTCTTCGCCGATCCCGCGGGTGGCGGCGCGGATGTCCGCAAGCGCCTCGGTCCCGATGTTGTCGTACACGACCTTGCGGTGCAGGCGAGGCGAGTCGGGATGCTCGATGTTGTGCATGATCGTGCAGAACACTTCCGCCGGATCGGTGCCGAGCAGGGTCAGCTTGGCGGCAGCATCCGCCATCGGGATGTGCGCTTCCTGTTGCAGCTCGACGTCGCCGTGCGGCAAGAGCGCGACCGCGCCAGCCCGCAACAGCTCGTCGAGGACGGAGCGCACGGGGATATCGACGCTCAGATCTTTGACCAGGAGCGCGAAGCTCGCCACCCGCGGCCGACTACTTTCGTAAGGCAGGCGACGCGGGACGCCCGCCGCGGTCGCGTAGGGCGGGCCGGCCATCCAGCGACCGATGACGTGAGTGACCAGGTTGTCCTCGACCCCAACCGTGTCGGCCAGCGGTGTGCGGTGTTCGCGCAGCCGCGCAATCTCCTTGCGGTTGAGCCCGGTCATCAGCGCAAGCCGGCTGTCCGTCTGCCGCTTGAAGGGGAGGGCGAATTCGGTTTCCGCGACGTCCAGGTAGATGTCTTTCAGCATCTGCGCCAGCGCGGGATGCGTGATGCCTTGGGCGATCAAGTGGCGCACCACGGGACGCAGCATGCGGTAGATGGCAGTGGCGAAGGGTTGCTTGAGGGCGCGCGGAAGCATTGATGATTTCACCACGGGGACGGGCCTCCCATGGCATGTCGGGCGCCCGGGGGCAACTCAGCTGGCGGAGCGCCAAGTGAGTTGCCGCCCGGGAAGGCGGCGCCGGTGAACGGTCGTTGGGAGGTGCGCCGCTCAGCTCGCCGCGTGGCGAATGGGGCTCATGGCGTTGGTGTCGGGGTGGCGGTCGGGCATGCCGAGACGCAGCTCTGCGCCGCCTGCAGACACGCTTGCAGGGACGTCCGTTGCGTTTGATTGCACGGTTGCAGGCAGGCGAGTGCCGCTTGCAGGGCGGTGTTGCATGCACTGGCTCGCGGATCCGCCGCACAGGTCTGCTCGGCGGTCGTGATGAGCGGCCGGCAATCGGAATCGCAACTCTGGGCCGCGGTGCCGACAGTCGTACGACAGCTCTGCAATGTGCTTCGGCAGCTCGCGACGCACTGCGCATCAGGCTGGGACGGCGGTGTCGCGCTCGTGCAGGTCGTCCGGCACGCCTGTCCGGCGCTGAGACACGTACCGATTGCCGTCTTGAAGGCATCGTGACACGGTTGGAGACACGTCCGCAACGCGCTGAACGCGCTGTGGCAGGCGTCCGAGGTGTGGTCGGCTGCACACGCATCTTGCGCCGCCTGGTGTTCGCTACTGCACGTGGATTGCGCGCAGCTCTGGGCATCGTTGCGCGCCGTGCCGAGGCACAGCTGGTTGGCCTGCTGGCAGTTCTGCAGGCACTGCCGGTCCGGCTGAACGCTCGGCCCGCCTGGATGGCCGCCGTCAAAGGGGCCGCCGAACGGCCCGCGGTGGTCGCCAAAGCCGCGCGCACTGGCCGAGGTCGCGAGCGCCAGGCTCAACGCAATGGCCACCGCGGCAAGGGGCTTTGCTGCATTCGTCATGGGATCTCTCCTTCGTACCGACTCTTCCACGAGCCAAGATTTGTGGACCGTATCACCAAGAAAATGGTAAAACAAGCCAATAAATGCCGCCGCCAAGCGAAGCATGGCCTCGCTACTCCAAACCTTTGAATTGGCGAGGCCATGCTCGCTACCTTCTTCGCGGTGCAAAGACTCTCGCAAATGGGAGCTCAGTGCCGTGTCGTCCCGACCGGCTGCAGCGTCGGTTTGCTCGTTGCCGCGTGCAGCGTAATATGCATCCCATGGATCGCGCCGATGATGATCAACTCCGCGCCTGGGAACAATCGTTCGAAGCAGTGCTGCACGCGCAAGGGCGGAGCAGCGCGCAACGGATCATGGACCGCCTGGTCTCCCGGGCGGGCACGCTCGGACTCGCGCTACCGGCGCAGTTCAATACGCCCTACATCAACACGATTCCGCTGGAGGCGCAGCCGCCATATCCGGGCGATCGTGAGATCGAGCGCCGCATCAAGAACATCATCCGCTGGAATGCGATGGCTATGGTCGTGCACGCCAACAAGCAGTCGTCCGGAATCGGCGGGCACATTTCCACGTATGCGTCGGTGGCCACGCTCTTTGAGGTTGGCTTCCACCATTTCTTCCGCGCCCCACAGGACGGGGCCCCGGGCGACCTCGTGTACTTCCAAGGGCACGCATCGCCGGGCATCTACGCACGCGCGTACCTCGAAGGCCGCCTGACGGAGCACCAACTCCTCAACTTCCGCCGCGAGCTGGCGGGCGGCGTGTCGTCCTACCCGCATCCCTGGTTGATGCCCGACTTCTGGCAGTTCCCGACGGTCTCGATGGGACTGTCGCCGATCTGCACGATCTACCAGGCACGCTTCAACCGCTATCTGCGCGCCCGCGGCCTCACGGCGGACGACGCCGGGCACGTGTGGGCGTTTCTCGGCGACGGCGAGATGGATGAGCCCGAGGCGCTCGGCGCGCTCACGCTGGCGGCGCGCGAGCAGCTCGACAACTTGATTTGGGTGGTGAATTGCAACCTGCAGCGGCTCGACGGACCGGTGCGCGGGAACGGCAAGATCATCCAGGAGCTCGAAGCCATCTTTCGCGGCGCCGGTTGGAACGTCATCAAGGTCATCTGGGGCGACGACTGGGATCCGCTGCTGGCGCGGGATGACGCGGGCCTTCTCGTGGAGCGGATGAACGAGGTGAACGACGGGCAGTACCAGAAGTACACGGTCGAGTCGGGCGCCTACATCCGGAAACACTTCTTTGGCGCACACCCACAGCTGCTCGCCTTGGTGGAGGACTTCACCGACGGGAAGTTGCGCAAGCTGCGCCGTGGCGGCCACGATCCGGAGAAGGTGTTTGCCGCGTACGACGCGGCCGTCGAGCACCGTGGCTCGCCCACGGTTATCCTCGCCAAGACCATCAAAGGCTACGGCCTCGGCGAAGCCGGTGAAGGTCGCAATGTGACGCATCAGCAGAAGAAGCTGAACGAGAAGGAGCTGCGCGACTATCGCGACCGCCTGGGCATTCCGATCAGCGAGAGCCAGCTCAGCGCGACGCCCTTTTACCGTCCCGCCGACGACAGCGAAGAGATCGAGTATCTCCTCGAGCGTCGCCGCGCGCTCGGCGGCTTCCTCCCCCAGCGGACGGTCCGCGCCGCGCCCCTCGCGCCGCCGCGCGCAAACCTGTTCACCGAGTTCCTCAGCGGTTCCGGGGATCGCGAGGTGGCGACGACGATGGTGTTGGTGCGGTTGCTGCGTCACCTCATGAGCGATCCGGAGATTGGCAAGCTCATCGTTCCCATCGTCCCCGACGAGGCGCGGACGTTCGGCATGGATGCGCTGTTTCGCCGGTTCGGTATCTACTCGTCGAAAGGCCAGCTCTACGAGCCCGTCGATTCGGACGTGGTGGCGTACTACCGTGAGGCGACGGACGGCCAGCTGCTCGAAGAAGGCATCACCGAGGCGGGAGCGATGGCCTCGTTCACCGCCGCGGGCACGGCGTCCGCGACGCGCGGCGTCAACACGATTCCCTTCTTTTTCTTCTACTCGATGTTCGGCTTCCAACGCATCGGTGATCTGATTTGGCAGAATGCCGACGCCCGCGGCAAGGGGTTCTTGATCGGCGCGACCGCCGGCCGCACCACGCTCGCCGGAGAGGGGTTGCAGCACCAGGACGGCCACAGCCACGTCTTGGCCATGACGGTGCCGACGGTGCACGCCTACGACCCGGCGTTTGCCCACGAGATTGCGGTGATCGTCGAAGCCGGCATCCGCCGCATGTACGTCGAGCAGGAGGACTGCTGTTACTATCTGACTGTGGCCAACGAGCTGTACCGCCACCCCGCGATGCCCGAGGACGCGCGCGACGGCATTCTGCGCGGCTGCTACAAGCTCGCCGCGGCGGCGGCGCCTGCCGAGTGGCCGCGCATTCACCTCTTCGGCAGTGGCGCCATTGTGCGCGAAGCCTGGCGCGCGCAGGCGCTGCTGGCGGCGCACCAGGTGGCGGCGGACGTGTGGAGCGTGACCAGCTACTCCGAGCTGCGGCGCGAGGCGCTCGCGGTGCAACGCTGGAACAGATTGCATCCGCTCGACGAGCCACGGGTTTCCTATCTTGCCGGCATCCTGGCCGCCGAACCCTACCCAATCGTCGCGGCCAGCGATTACATGAAGATCGTCGCCGACCAGATCATGCCGTTCGTTCCCAACGGCCTCTGCGCCCTGGGTACCGACGGCTTCGGTCGCAGCGACGACCGCCCGGCGTTGCGCCGCTTTTTCGAAGTCGATGCGGAATCGATCGCCGTCGCCGCCCTGTCTCTGCTGGCGCGCCGCGGGGCAATCGCGCCGGGTGTGGTTGCCGATGCGATTCGCGATCTCGGCATCGACGCGGAGAAGGTGAATCCTGCACAGGCG
>CAZTDK010000042.1:0-17234 GCA_964611965.1 uncultured Binatia bacterium (SeqCode)
TGGTGACCGCCGTCGTGACTACATTTCCGTTTGGCCTGCGCATTCCACGCTACCTGCTCTGTGTGCCGGCGCTCGCGGCCCTGGCGCCGGCGGTGCTCTACGCCGACGCGCGCGCGGCCGGCGCTCCGCGAGCGGCGTTGGCCTTGGCTGCGCTGCCGTTGCTGTTTGGTGTCGTGTACGCGAGCGCAAATCTCCTGGCCACTGCGGAGGTCCCGAACAATCTCCGCTTCGCGTTGACGCTCGTCTCGCCATATCACCCGACCGGTATCCGCTATTGGGCGTACGCGCAGCGCGGACATCTGCGCATCGGCTACACATCGGGCTTCGGCATGCTGATCGGCACGCTGTACGACGCGAACCTGACCAATACCCTGGTGCCGTTGCACTACAAGAATTACCCCTACAACTACTGGCACGAGATGGGATCGCCGGAGGAATTCGTGAGCTATGTCCGCGCGCTCGATCTGGACTACATTCACGTCTTCGACAAACGCTATCCAGGGGTGGATCTGTTGCGCCGGTACTTCCCGGACAAGATCATGCCCGAGGAAATGCGGCAGCCATGAGGCGTTCACCGTTTCACCGAGCGGGTTGGACAGGCCGCGGCGATTGAGCGTAAGACGCCCCAACGGTTCGACCAGTTACTGACCGTTGACCCTGTAGAAACGCGGCGAGCCGAAAGCATGGCGAGCAACGAGCGCAAGATCTGGCGCCTGTGCGTGGGTCTCCCGGGAGGCGCTGTCGTCATCGGCCCATACGGTGCCTGTGGCTGGCGCTACTTCTCGGGCGCAATATTTTCCAGCTCGCGGTTGGCCGTCTCCGGCAGGTAAACGGCGACGATCAACGGGGCAATCGGCGTAACCACCAGCATCCAGGTGATGGCTCGAGCGTGGCTGCCGGCAGGTCCGTACAGCCAGCCTTCAACCCACAGCCCGAGTGCGGCGCTGAGAGCGCCCATCATCCAGCGCACCCCCGACGCGGTCGACCGATATGACGTCGGGAAAAGCTCGCTGGCCAATGCCGCGAACAACACCAGAATCATGGTCAGGCTCAGCAACATCAGGCCAAACATCGGTGGCACCCAGACGCCGCTGCCGTTGTAGAACACGGCGATGGACAGCGCGTTGAGCACGAGAGCGACGATGATGACGATCTTGCGCCCGAACTGGTCGGCCAGTCTGCCGGCGAGGACATTGCCGAGCGGCGCCAGCACCCCCAAGGTCAGGAGCAGCGCTGCAACGTATGCGGGCGAGTAGCCGCGCACGTCTTGGAGCGACTTGGAGACGAAGAGCATCGCCGTTTCGACGGTAAATGAAATCGGCAGCAGGGCCGCGCACAAGGCGAGCATGCGGCTCGGGTACATGCGCACCAGGTTGCGGAACGGTTGCAGCCCGGCGGACCAATGCGACACCCGCTGCCGCGCATCGCGGTGGCGCTCGAAGCGACGCGTCTCGACGAGCGAGCGGCGAAACCACCCGAGCAGGAACAGCGGGAGGATGCCGAGAACATACAGCGCCCGCCAGCCAAACGGCAGGTGGTTGACCACCGCGAAGACGAGCGCCGCCACTCCGTGCCCAAAGGTGCAGAGCGCCCCGAGCAGACCGATTCCCCAGCCCCGGATGTTGGCGTCGAATTCCTCGGCGATCACGACCACCGAAAGCATCACTTCCGCATCGATAAAGACGCGGGCGACGAGCTGCGCCGCGGCGAACTGCACAGCGTCGCGCGCAAATGCGGTCGCGAAGGTCAGCACGGTGAAGCCGACGATGGTGGCTAATAGCAACACGCGCCGTCCGAAATGGTCGGCAAGGACGCTGATGAGGAATGCCGGAATGACGCCGAGACGCACGATCGCCGTCAGTGCCCCCACGTTGCCTTCGGCGATATGCAGCCCGGCCTGGATCTGCGGCAGCGCCAGCCCAAGGAGCGACATGCCGTAGTTGGCAAACAGGCCGGCAGTACCGACGACGCCCAGGAGATGCCATTGATCCGACGTCAGCGGCGGCGCACGCCGGAGCATCGCGCGCACCGGCCGGCGCCAGCGACGCACGACGGTGCGCCCAATTGCCTGAGCACGGGTCACATCCGCGACGCTATCCGACTATGCAGCCGAGCGCCAATGGCTGACGGTGCACTGCCCCTCTCCCCTTGGAGCCACTGCGTTTGTGTGCGAGTCTTGGGCCCGGCGCCTGTGTTCTGGGGTGGATGTTACGACGTTTACGACGTTGAGGAGGAGGCCGCCGCTGTGCCAGAGATGATGCCGTCGCTCCGCCATGCGCCTCGACTTTGACCTTATCGCCACCGCTGCCGGCTCCGCCGCGCGCGCCGCCCGCTTGCGCACGCGGCACGGCGAGGTGCTCACCCCTGTGTTCATGCCGGTGGGCACGCAAGCTACGGTGAAGGGGCTTGCCGTGGAGGATCTCGAGGCCGCGGGCTCGGAGATTTTGCTGGCCAATGCCTACCATTTGCTGCTGCGTCCCGGCACCGAGGTCTTCTCGCGCCTCGGCGGCATCCACCGGTTCATGAACTGGCGCGGCGCGGTGTTGACCGACTCCGGAGGGTTCCAGGTCTTTTCTCTGGCCACCGAGCGGATCATCACCGAAGAAGGCGCCTTGTTTCGCAGCTACGTCGACGGCAAACGGATCATGCTGAGCCCCGAGCACAGCATCTTGGCGCAACGGGCGATCGGTAGCGACATCATGATGGCGATGGATGAGTGCATTCCCTCGACCTCGGATCATGCGACCGCTGCGGCGGCGATGCAGCGCACCCACCGCTGGGCGGCGCGCAGCCTGACGGCGCGCGGCGACGCGTCGGCGGCGCTGTTCGGGATTGTCCAAGGTGCCTGCTTCGACGACCTCCGTCAGGAGAGTGCCGACACCCTGACGCGGCTGCCCTTCGATGGCTTCGCGATTGGAGGTCTGGCGGTCGGGGAGAGCAAGGCGGAGCGTGAGCGCTGCACGGCGCTGACGGCCGCGTTGCTGCCGCGGGATCGCCCGCGCTACTTGATGGGCGTCGGCATGCCGAGCGATCTCCTCGAGGCGGTCGACCGAGGTGTCGACATGTTCGACTGCATCATCCCATCGGCATTGGCCAAGCAGGGCGTGGCGTTCACCTCCGCCGGCCGCCTCAGCTTGTATCGGGGCGTCTACAAGCTGGCGGATGAGCCGGTCGATGCGCAGTGTGCCTGCTCCACCTGCGCCGGGTACTCGCGCGCCTACTTGCACCACCTGGCCAAGACGGGAGAGCCGCTGGGCTGGCAGCTGCTGACGCGACACAACCTGCGCTTCTACCACGACCTCATGCGCACCATGCGGAACCACATCGTTGCCGGGACGTTTGCGGCATACCGTGACGCGCAACGCGTGCTCCTGGCGCGTGGAGACGAGCAGCACGCATCGATCCTGCCCCCGCCCAGACGCCGCCGCCACGATCACGACGACCTGGATCGGTTTGCCATCCGCGTGTCGGACCTGGGGTACGCCAGCATCGTGGACCGCGCCTCGGGTGAGAGCATGCACGCGAGACTGGATCCCACGGTGGAAGCCCGTGCGCTCTACGTGGAGCAATCGCACCTGGCCGAGCGTCTGCGCCAACCGACCTCCGAGCCTTTGGTGGTGTGGGACGTCGGCCTGGGCGCTGCTCACAATGCCATGGCAGCGGTCCATTGTTGCGAGGCCGGCGGGAACGCCGCGCGGCGGCCCATGAGGTTGATCAGCTTCGAGCACGACGTCGCCTCTTTGCGGCTGGCGCTGCGCAACGCCAGGCAATTCCCCCATCTACAGTCCGCCGCACCCAACCACCTCCTGCGTTTCGGAACCTGGCGATCCGACCGCACGCCCCTGGAGTGGACGCTGCTCGAAGGGGACTTCCACGCACGCCTTGCCGAAGCCCCGGTGCCTGATTGCATTTTCTACGATCCGTTCTCCGCAAAGACCGACACGGCGATGTGGACGCTCGAGTGCTTCGAGCGCGTCTTCGCCGTCGGCGCCGACCACGACACCGAGCTCTTCACCTACTCGGCGTCCACGGCGGTCCGTGCCGCGTTACTAGCGGCGGGGTTCATCCTGGCGCGCGGCGCGCCCACGGGAAAGCGTGCCGAGACGACTCTGGCGATGACGCCGTTGGCGGCGCTTCACGCCGCCACTCGGCAGCGCGTGCCCCTCGGCCGCGAGTGGCTGGCGCGCTGGCAGCGCAGCGACGCAAAGTTTCCCAGCGACGTCCTCCCGGCCGGGCAGGCCGCCTTCGCCGAACGCATCGCCGCGCTGGAGCAGTTCCGGAGCAGCGGGGATGTGCAGGAACGGTCTGGAACCGTGCCTGGTGGTACAGACAAGATGCCTGTGCCACCAGATTGTCCCTGACCTGCAAGGTCGACTCGGAGGGACAGTCTTTCAGACTGTACTCTCTCATCTCATCGCTGCGCGAGCCGCGCCAGCTCGGCGATCTCGCTGGCGAATGCCTCACGCATCGATGGCTGCCCGGGAAGGTCGGCCAACGGGGCGACGCAACCGATCGCGTGCGCCTCCGGATGGACGGTGATGCGCAGGCCACGCGCGATGGGTTCGAGGATCAGTGGCCAGTGGCGGCAGGCGCGTGGCTTGACGGCGGCGACGGCGCGGTCGCCGTGCAACGCCGTGTGGTGAATGGCGCACAGGGCCCGATCGGGTGTGCGGAACAGGAAGGGACAGGTGCCGCGTTCGTCGCGCGGCTCGATCTGCATGCCGTCGGCGTCGGGCACGAAAACGTCGGCATACCCATCGCTCTGACGCAACGCCGGAACCAGGCGAACGAGCTCGTCCATCAACGAGTCGATCACACGAATTTCCCGGCGCGACACGCTCACCGCTAGACCAACACAACAGGTGCGGTCGTGTGGGCAGCCGCGTGGGTAGCAACGATACGCCAGCTGCGAGAGCGCTACATCGACCTCGATGCGCAAGCGCGCCGCTGGAGTCGCAGGTGGAGATGGTCGCATGGCAGCAGATGTCCCATGCCTTTGCCGGGTTTGCAAATCAAGACGGCAACGGGTCCCCAAGCACGTTGGTGCGGCTCTCCATAACAACCGGGTGGGGACAAGCCGGAAGCGGCGAGGGCGGAAAGCGGACTTCCTTCCCCGGCTCTAGGGCCTGCGGCCAGCGTCTCTTCGATAGTCCGCGCCCCGTTGGGTCGCTGCGAACTTCCAAGTCCGAGAGGCTGTTCGGGATGTTGTCGTCACCGGCGCGCAGGTTGCGGATCGCCTCAGGTTGTTCTAGCGGTGGTCGAGTGGACGACGGGACGCCGCCTGATGCGACTGCAAACGGCGCGACGGATATGGACTCGACCGTGTCCGATCAGCTCGACGGCGTCATCTTGCGGTACACGCGTTTCGGGTTGGGGATATCCCTGCTTGCCAATCTCTTGCTGGGCGCGGCGGCCCTGATCGTCCGGCCCGCTCAGCCGATCCCGCTCTCCAGTCTGCGCGCGCTGCTCCTGATCGCGGTTCTGCTGCTCCTGGGCATCACGCGTTTCGTCGCGGCGCGCGGATACGTCCTCTGCCTGGCGCTGCTCGCGGTATTTGTCGGCTGCGTGCATATCGCCGCGCTCGATGGTGACGTGAGCACGGTGGTGGTGATGACCACCGTCCTCGGAGCCGCCGCCGCGATCGCGTTTCCCTGGGGTGTCTGGTTCCAGGTGGCGGCGGTGGCGATCGTCGAGCTGAGTACGGTTGCGATGCTCGCGTGGATGACCGGAAGCCTCGGGGCCGCGGTGCTCGTCTACCCAGGCACCGCGGTCAGCATCGTGTTGGCTGCGTCGATCTGGGCTGCCCACTTCTCTCGGCGACGTTGGATGGCGGCGATCGAGCGGGAGATCGTGCGCGCCCGCGATGTGTCGCAACTGCAGGCGAAGGAAGCGCAGACTCGTCAGGAGCTGTCTCGGCTCGAGACACTTTTCCGAACCGCTCCGATTGGGCTCTCCCTGATGGATACGCAGCTGCGCTACCTGCGCGTGAATGACGTGCTCGCGGAGCTCAACGGCGTCCCGGCTGCGGAACATGTCGGCCGGACGGTTTTCGAAATTCTGCCGAGCGTGGCGATCACCGCCGAATCGTTGGGCCAGAAGGTGATCGCCACGGGTGAGGCCATCGTCGGTGTCGAGCTGAGCGGCAGCACCCTTCGGGAACCCGGCGTGACGCGATACTGGCGCAGTGACGTCTGGCCACTGCGAGACGCACAAGGTGCGGTTGCGGCCATGAGTTGGGTGGTGCGCGATATTACCGAGCAGAAGCTCGCGGAGCGCGCGTTACGGCAGAGCGAGGAGCGCCTGCGGATCGTGACGCAAGCCACGAATGATGCGGTCTGGGACTGGGACCTCGTGACCGACGCCGTGTGGTGGAACACTGGACTGCATACGCTCTTCGGGTATTCGGCCGCTGCGGTTGGCTCGACGATTGGCTGGTGGGTCGACAACATCCACCCGCAGGATCGCGAGCGAGTCATCTCCGTGGTGCGTGCTTTCATCGACAGTGGCGGGGCGTACTGGGTGGGGGAGTATCGCTATCGGCGGGCGGATGGCTCCTTCGCCTGGGTCCTCGATCGTGGCTACGTCTTCCACGACGAACACGGCAAGCCGGTCCGCATGGTTGGCGCGATGGTGGATATTTCCGAGCGCAAGTGCGCCGAGGAGGAGATTGCCAGGCTCAACACCACGCTCGAACGCCGCGTCCACGAGCGCACGGCACAGCTGGCCGCAGCCAACCGGCAGCTCGAACATGAGATCGGTGAACGGCAACAGGCGGCTGACGCGGTGCGCCAGAGCCAGCAGCAGCTGCAGGACATTCTCGACTACACGACCGCGGTGGTTTACCTCAAGGATACCGCCGGCCGCTATTTGTTGATCAATCGCCAGTATGAGGTCACGTTCCATGTGCGCCGCGAGGAGCTGCTCGGGAAAACTGACTATGAGGTATTTCCAAGCGCCGCCGCCGATACCTACCGCGACAACGATCGCCAGGTCCTCGTGGCAAACCGCAGCATGACCTTCGAAGAAAGTGCGCCGCAAGACGACGGCCTGCTGCACACATATGTCTCGGTCAAATTCCCGCTGTTCGACGCGAGCGAGGCGCCGTACGGTATCTGCGGCATCTCGACCGATATCACCGCCCGCAAGCGCATGGAGGCCGAGCTGCAGGCCTCGCAGGCTCAACTGCTGACGCTCATCGAGAATACGAGCGATGCCATCTGGTCGGTTGACGGCGACTACCGGCTGACCGCGTTCAACTCGATCGCGGCGCAGGGGTTTTACCACATCTACCGGACGCCATTGCGGCTTGGCGAGCGCATCGACCTCAACATTCCCGAGGCGGAGGTCGCATACTGGCGGCTGCACTACGGGCGCGTGTTCGCCGGCGAAAGTCTGCGCTTTGAACACGAGTATACGATCAACGGTGAGCGCCGCTCGTTTCTGATTTCAATGACGCCGATCATGGCGGCGGCGCGGGCCACCGGCGCCACCGCGTTCGGCAAGGACATCACCGACTTGAAGCGCGCCCAGGAACAAGTGCGGACGCACCAGGAAGAGTTGGCGCACGTGCTGCGCGTCCACTCGATGGGCGAGATGGCCGCCGCACTCGCGCACGAGATCAATCAGCCGCTAGGAGCCATCGCCAATTACGCGCAAGGATGCTCGCGGCGCATCGCGGCGGGCGCGGCGACGGTGGACGAGTTGCTCCCGGCGATCGAGGAAATCACGACGCAGGCGTTGCGCGCCGGTGAGATCACCCGACGGGTGCGACAGCTCATGCAGAAGCAAACGCCGCCGCACGAGGAGGTCGATCTCAATGGCGTCGTGGCCGATGCGGTGCAAGTCGTGGCGGCCAAGGCGCACCAGCTGGGCATCGCATTGCGTGTCGAGCTCGCGCCGGACCTGCCACCGATCGAGATCGACCGGATCCAGATCGAGCAGGTCATCGTCAATCTCATCCTCAACGGGCTCGAAGCGATGCAAACGAAGCAGATGGCGCCGCGCGAGTTGTCGGTGCAAACCGCTCGTTCAGAGAACGGCACCCTCGACGTCGCGGTCCGGGATGGCGGCATAGGTCTGACCCCGTCGATCATGGAAAAGATGTTCGACCCGTTCTCCACCAGCAAGCCGTCCGGATTGGGAATGGGTCTGGCGATCAGCCAGTCAATCGTTCAACGACACGGCGGGCGGATTTGGGCCGGCAACAATACCGATGGCGGCGCGACCTTCCATATGACGTTGCCGATGACGCACCAGCCGCCAGCGGTGCGTCTGGGGGCCGAGGAAGGTGCCGAGGCATCGTAAGGCCTGCGAGTGAGCACAGACTGGAAGCCTGCGCTCCCAGGGGCGCGGCATTCGGCGCGTTCAGAAGGGAGCGCTCCAAGCCCGGCACCATCCCCTGAATGGTGCAGGTGAAATTCCCACGTTCGCTCGATTGAGAGCGGACGAGCTCTCTGCGAAAAGTTCGTCCAGCGCGGTGTGTGCCGGAACCACCGTGGTGAGAGAACATGAATCCCTTGCTCGGTCTCCTGGTCCTCAATCTCCTGCTGCAGGTCTTCGACGGCATCGCAACCGCTCAGGGACTGCGCCTTGGCATGCATGAAGGCAATCACCTGCTGGCAACTGCGTTCAACTATTGGGGTGTGGGACCGAGCTTGGTAGCCTTCAAGACGTTTGCTTGCGGAGCGTTGATGTTTGTCTATGCAGCTGCCAGACAAGATGTCGCCCGCAAGGCGCTCGCGGCGATTGCGCTGGTCTACAGCACCTGCTCGCTGCTGCCTTGGCTGGTCGCCTTGTTCGGCCTTCTGCCGCAGGTGTGGTGAGAAGAACCGCACGCCTCACGGCACACTGATGTGATCGATCCGGTAGTGGGCGGGGCGCAGCGGAGGAGCGGCGCGGCGCCCGGTCTTCCAGTTTGTCGCATTGTGAAACAAATTGAGGTAGCAGGGGGCCGTGTGCGTCGGGATGACGGTGTTCGGTGCGCCGGTGAGATCCCACAACGGGCGGAAGCCTTGACCGTCTTCGAGATCGATCTCGAAGGTGACCTCGGTTGGCTGCCAGTCGAAGCGATACGTGCGGTAGGCGCGGGTTGTCATGAAACCACGGACCTTCCATCCCAGCGGGGCGATCTCGACCAGATCGTAGGTGCCCTCGCCGCCGGGCGGTGTCTGCCAGACGCGGCCGGTCCTGAGATTCACCTTGCGGGTAAATTTTCGGAACTTCTCGCCGCCGGTATCAAGTTGGTACGCCGTCCATACGGTCATGTAGATCGCCGCAGGTTCGGCGGCTGGAAATTCGTAGTCGATTTCATGGTTGTCGACGAGGCCGTCGCCGTCGTGGTCGACCCCGTCATTGAAATAGGTAAAGAACGCCGATATCAGCCCGCGGCCGGGTGCCGCCGCGACGCGCAACCGCGCGGAGTACGTGCCGTATCCACGTGCTGTCGCGCTGCGCAGTTGCGTCGCCCACGCAGGTCCAGTGTACGACGCCGCCGTGGGTCCCGGGTAGACCAGCTCCAGTGCGAACCCGTCCAAAGCCGCCGCGTCAGGCAGCGCCGAGGTGATGCTGGCCCCGACAAGCGGCGTCGATGGCGCTGCCCACTCAGTCGACAGCGGGGTGGCGAAGTCGTCTTCAAGCGCAATCGCCGGTCCGCAAACGAGAACCGTCAGTATCCCAATCAGCAACGCCCGCAACATACATTTCATGCGGGCAAGGGTATCTCGTTGGTCGACTGCTCCACAAGCGCAAACTGCGGAAACTCGGTGCCCGCCTTGGTGCCACGAACACGGTGCCTTCGCGTTTTGTCGTCTACCGACTCGCCGAAAAGCGGCACGCGTCGAGCAGATTCCATGGTACACTCCTCATAAAGGTGCTTCTGGCTGCGACATGAACAAGCCTCGAAGAGCGTGATGGAGGAAGCAATGATGCGTCATCTACTTCTCAAGGGACTATATCCTTCGGTTGCGCTCGCGATTGAGATGCTGTTGGGCTTGCCGATGGCGCACGCAGCGGCGCCAACTGATCTCACCGTGAGAGTCAGCGCCACGGCCTTCAGGGTAGGTAGCTCGGGCAGGTACACCGTTACGGTGGCCAATCGTGGCGCGCAAGCCACGGATGATCTGATTCATGTCGGAACGATGCTCCCAGCGGGGCTCAGCGTGGTGTCCGCCACGGGGATCAACTGGACGTGCGCGGTTGCGGGGCAGGCGATCGATTGTGCCATGCAACAGTCGCTGCGAGTCGGCCGCATGAGCACGATCCGTCTGCGAGTAGGGGTCTGCACCGCGGCGTTTCCAATGGTGAACACCGCGTTCCAACTCGACTACGCGGGGGACACCGATACCAGCAACAACCTGGTGACCAAGAGCACCCTGGTTCGAGCTGGCGTGTGTCGCTCCGGTCCCGCGCCGACGCCCTCAGTCACGCCGACACCAGGCACACCGGCACCCGGAACCGCAACGCCTACGCCGACGGTGGGCAATCCCGCGGCGCCGGTAGTCACCAGCTTCACTTGCAACGGGGCCGCGCAATGCACGATTGCTCTCGGGCAATCGTTCACGCTGCAGTTCAGCTTCACTGACCCGAACGCCAACGCGATCAGCTGGCGCATGACGGCGCGCGACGACGAAGGGGGCGTCTCGGATATCGCCGACGGCAACTTCGGGTCGAAAACCGGAGGCGGTACGGTGCCGCTGCAGTTCCCACCCTTCACCTGCGATCAGCCGCCCTGTCGGCAGGCGACGTTCACATTCTTCGTGGTGGTGACAGATACCACGGGGTTCAATAGCGCCCCCGCCAGCGTTCCAGTCACCGTTCGTGCCAGTGGCCAGTAGGGCCGCAGAGGAGACCATCCAGCCGGGTGAAATCTTGGTCTGCCCTCTCCGCCGGTTCTTTCACGGGCGGAGAGGGCGGGATGAGGGTTCGTCGCTTAATGGTGGCTCCAGCGCGGTACATCGTTGTCCATCCCTCAGATCACACGATTCTGCTTCACCACCGGCGATACCCACGCCCATAGTATCCATGTCCGTAGTACCCATGCCCGTAGTATCCCCGGTATGCGGGCGCGTACACGCGGCGCGGGCCGTAGTAACCGTAAACTGGTGCCGGCACGTACACCGGAGCGGGGCCGTATACCGGGCCAGCAACGTATGCGGGCGGACCATACGGCGCCGGACCGTAGTATGGGCCGGGCACACCAACGGCGGCTCCAAAGAACGGCACGCCAGGGATGCCGATTGCAAACGAGAAATTTGTGTATGCTGACGCCGGCTTTGGACTGGCCAGGGCCAGGAACGGTACGAATAACGCAAGAGGTAGAATGCGCTTGATCATCTTCGTCTCTCCTTACGCTTTTCAAACGGCGGCGGGCGTGGAAAGTTGCGGTTGCTGAATCGGTGCGGGTGCGGCGCTACCCTCCGCGATCCAGATGTTGCGATCGATCGCCTTGAGCACCATGGCAGGGGAGTCAAAGCGCCGGCTGTACTCCAGTAAACGGCACAGCCGCACCGCCGCCGACGTGGAGCTGGACGCCTGTTGTCTCTGGTCATCAGCGCGTGGCGACCGATTCCGGTTGCAGGCCAGCTGGGCATTGCGTATAGGAGCATCCTCCCCAGCGGGTGAGCGAGGCATCACGATGGCAACGACCTTTTCGCCGACTCAGTGGCTGCCCTTCCTGGAAGCACTGGATCCAGAGCACTTTCGTGCTTCGATCGCGGCGGCGGTGGTCGCGGTCTTCAATGATGGCGCCTCTGGCGATCCGATGGTGCCGTACCTCACGCCCGCGGGCGACGTCGGGTTGTATGGCCCGGATTCGATGACCTGGCGCGTCCATGCGGATCTTCCATCGATGATGGTCGGCGGGATCGCGGCGCTGATGCTGCAAGCCTTGCACCCCCTCGCCATGGCGGGTGTCGACGAGCATTCCGATTTCCGCGTTGATCCGTTGGGCCGGTTACGACGGACCAGTGCTTTCGTCGCGGCCGTCACCTTCGGCGCGACGCCGCTCGTCGAGCAGCACATTGCCATGGTGCGCGCCATCCACACGCGCGTAACCGGGATTGCCGCGGATGGACGTCCCTACTCAGCCAACGATCCGGAGCTGCTGACCTGGGTCCATACGGTCGAGCACGGGTGCTTCCTGTGGGCGTACCAGCGCCATTCCGGTCGCCCGCTGTCCGCCCGCGAGATTGACCAGTATCTGGATGAGGTGGCCGAGGTGGCGATCCGCCTGGGGGCACACTGGGTCCCACGTACTCAGGAGCAGCTGGAGTCCTACTTCCGCCGCTTGCGACCGCAGCTATACCGCGGACCACAAGCCCGCCGGGCCTTCGATTTCCTGGAGCAAGGCGCATTCGAGGACCCGGTGACGCGCACCATCTACGCTCTGCAGGTGCGCATCGCCAAGGCGACCCTCCCGGCGTGGGCGCAGCGCGCTGCTGGGATCGAGCTGTTTCCCTTCGAGGAGCAGTTGATTACCGGGCCGCCGTTCGAGGTGCTGGCGCGTCTGCTGCGCTGGGCCGTCGGCGAGCCCCTCCCGCTGGTGGCCGCGCGCCAACGCTGCGGCCAGGCGATCAATGCACACCCGCGGCATCGCCGCGGACCGAAGCTTGCGGCCGCACCCGCGGCATAACCTTGGAGGTCTCCGGCCGCAGTCTCGTTTGATCGAGCAGGCGTACTTCAACCAGGAGCGAGCGGACATATGGCAGACGAGTTCGAGGATCTTCCGAAACCTGAGCCCAAGGAATCTGACGAGAAGCTGTCGCTAGAATTGCGGCATCTCGCCGAAGACGCGATTCTGCGCGGTAAGCCGAATGGCGACGAGCGTTGCCTGAACTGTCTCTTCTATCTGAACCCCGATGACGACCTGGCGTACTGCTGGCACCCCAAGCTTCGCATCTTGGTCGGCGGCGACTGGTGGTGCCAGTGGTGGGAAAAGATCCCTGAGGAAGGTTAAGGGAAGTACGCGAGACAACTAAGGCAACAGATGTAGGTCCTGGTCTGCCGTCTTCGAGTCTGTCGCCTGTTGTCTGTTGTCTGTCTCTCCCCCTAATCCCACTGAAACACGCGGCGGGCGTTGTCGCGCAGATATTTCTGCAAGACCCCGGGCCGGAAGGGCAGGGCGGTGGCCGTCTCGATGGCGCGGTCGAACGGGAGAAACGGAAAGTCGGTGGCGAAGAGGATCTTGTCCTGGCCGCGCGTGTTCATGAACTGAATCATCTCGGACGGGAGATACTTCGGCAGGTACGCCGAGGTCATCATGTAGAGATTCGGATATTTCAGCAGCAAGCGAATGGCTTCGCCCCACCACGGATCGGCGCCGTGCGCCATGATGAGCACGAGGTCCGGGTAGAAGAGGCACACTTCATCCAGGTACAGCGGCCGCTGTGGTTCCGCGGGCATCGGTGGCCCGGGAATGCCGGTGTTGACCGAGACGGCGAGACCGAGCTCGATACACTTGGCATAGATCGGGTAACAGACCTTGTCGTTCGGCGGGCGGTTGAACAGGAACGGTACCATGCGAATGAGGCGGACGTTCCAGTCCTTCGCGAGACGCTCGATCGTGCGCACGGCTTCCATGCCTTGCATCGGGTCGATGACTGCGGAAAGCAGAAAGCGGCCGGCGTAGCGCCGGGCCATCTCGGCATAGGGCCGCGGATCGACGGCGTTGATGGTGAGAATGCCGCGTTCGATGCCGGCGGCTTCCATCATGCGTACCATCTCGTCAAGCGGTGTACCGCGGGCGACCTCGGCTTCGCGGTGGAAGTAGTCCTTGGTGACGCGCTTCAGGAACTCCGGCTGCTCGGTCTGCGCCACCTCGGGCGTGAAGGGGTTGACCCAGCAGTCGATGGCGTGAATCGTCTCGGCGCTCGACATGCCCGCTCCTTAATGCAGTGACCGACGCGCTGTCAAAGGGACGTTTTTGCGGGGCGGACGACTCGCCCCGGGGGCTGGACCCGCTGTCTTTCCCGTGTGCCGCTGCCGCCGGTCGACCGCGGAGTGCCACCCGAGGGCACGTTTGTTCATTCGCGTAGGTGTTGGAGCACCGCGGCGACGTCCGCGGCGCTGACGTCGCCGTCGCCGTTGACGTCGACAGCCGCGCTCGTCGGGGTGCCGGTGTCAGCGAACAGCGCACGGATGACGATGTCAATGTCGAGCTCATCGACGGCACCGTCCTGATTGACATCGCCGTCGAGCGGCGTCGGCGTCGCGGTCGCAGTTAGCGTCGGCGTTGGGCTCGCGGTGGCCGTAGCGGTGACGGTAGGTGTCGCCGTGTCGGTCGGCGTGGAGGTGAGCGAGGGGGTGTTGGTGGGGGTGTCGGTGGGCCGCGTGGTGGCTGTATCGGTTGGGGTTTCGGTCGGCGTCTCGGTGGGCGTTGCGGTCGCTGTGATCGTCGGCGTGTTGGTCGGTGTCGGGGTCACTGTGGGCGTCTCACTCGGGGTATCCGTCGCGGTGACGGTGGGCGAGGCGGTCGGTGGTGCGCTGGCAGTATCCGTCGGTGAAGCGGTTGCGGTGGCGGTCGCCGTGGGCGTGCGGGTGTCGCGCGGCGTACGCGTTGCCACCGGTGTTTCGGTTGGCGTACGCGTTGGTGGGAATGTCGGCGTTATCGTGCCCGTCGCCGTGACACTTGGCGTTGCGGTGACGGTGGGGCTTGTCGTCGGCGTTCCGGTCATCGTCGGTGTCGCGGTCTTCGACGGCGTCCACGTCGACGTGATCGTGGCGGTGGTGCTGGGCGTGGGAGTGGCGGTGTCGGTTGGCGTACGGGTGACCGAGGCCGTTGGGGTGAGGGTCGCCGTGGTCGTGACCGTCGGCGATGGCGTCGCGGTACGCGTCGGGCCGGTTTCGGTCGGTGTCTGACTTCGCGTCGACGTCGGGGTGGCGGTGACCGTCGGTGTGCGGGTGACCGTTGGGGTCCGGGTGATCGTTGGCGTTGGAGTGTCCGTCGCTGTCGGTGTCGGTGTGCCGGTCACAGTCGGTGAAGGTGTCAGCGTTGGGGTGCGTGTGCGCGTCGGGGTTGGCGACACGCTCGGCGTCGGGGTGACGGTGCGCGTCGGTGTTGCCGTCGGCGTGCGGCTCGGTGTTGCCGTTGCGCTCGGGGTTGGCGAGAGTGTCGGTGTAGCGGTCGGCCTGGGTGTCGGCGTGAGCGTTGGCGTCCGCGTCAGCGATGGGATCGGCGTGGCAGTCTGGGTCACAGTGCGTGTCGGCGTCGCGGTGAATATCGCGGTGCGTGTTGGCGTGCGTGTGGATGTTGGGGTCGCGCTCAGCGTCGGGGTGGGTGTCACCGTCGGGGTGCGCGTCGGCGATCCGGTCCGCGTCGGCGTCTGCGTGGGGGTGACGAAGGCGATGTTGCCGATCCACGTGCCCCAGATGTTGCTCGGCTGCTCCGCATACTCGCCCATGAGCCAGAAGCCGTCGGTGCTGGGATCGACCGCGATGCCGTTGTAGTCACCCCAGCGGTTGCGATTGCTGGCATCGAGCAACACATACGACGCGGCGCCGGGTTTCAGCAGCTGACGCGTGAGCGGCGCGTTCCGCGGGTCGGTCGCCAACTGGCCGGCAAAGCTGACCGACACATACTCGCTGCTGCTCGATTCATTGAAGCCGAGGAGCGCGTCGCCGGCGCCATCGGCGGCGACGACGGGATAGTAGGTGGAGACGCCGTCGCTTCCCTGAAGAAGGTCCTGCGCCACGGTGACGAACGGGAAGCTGCTGGTCGCAATTTGAAAGAGCCGCACCGTTGCGACCACGCCACTGCCCCAGTCATGCGCCACCGTCGCGGCGCTCCACAACGTGTTGTTGCGCCACACCGCGTTGATCAGTCGAGGGCCGCCTGTCTCAATGCGCTGTGGCGTATCGGGTTGCTCGGCATTGGGTGGGGTGAGGCAATCACCGGCGACACTGACGTCACTCTGGGAGAGGACGGGAAGCGTGTTGGATGGATTGATGATGCGCCACACCGTGAGTGCGCAGGCGCTCGGGAACTGGGCGCTCACGATGAATTCTGCCAGGCTCGAGCCGAGACTTTGCGCGGCTTGCAGATGAAAGGCGCGCATACCGCCGGATTGGAGATTGCCGAAATCGAAGAAGCTTGCGGGGGAGCCACCCAGCAGGGGCGCCTTCGGAATGACGCGAATCTTGGCGCCTTGAAAGCTCAGGGTGGCTGCGTCGAACATGTTGGCGGTGAGATAGACGGCGGTGTCGTCGACGCCCAGGGACGGCAGATCCGCAAAGTTCGTGGTCGGCGTGGTGTTGTCGGTGGCGGCGTCGAGCGCGTAGTAGTTCCATTCGCCGGTGGCGTCCGCGGTCGCTGAGACCGCCAGAAAGAAGAATGCGGCGAACGGGTTGCTGCGGCGCGCCACGACACTGACGAAGAAGCGGCCGGAGTTGAACAGCGTACGCGGATCGGTGATGAAGTCGGTGGGGAGGGCGAGCGGCTCAAAGAAATCGAGCAGCGTGCCCTGCGTGATGACGCCGCCTTGCTTCGAGAGCACCGCCAGGGTGCCATTGGTGACGGCCACCACCTGTGCCGGGCCGGCAGCGATCGCCGGGTTTGGAGGATTGACGTTGTCGAATGGGATGGCGGCAAACTCGTCAAGCAGTTGCAGCATCGGCTCGGGGCTGACGGCCGGCGCTCCCACCAGCGCGGCCAGGCTGATCATCGGTGGAACCAGCGGCGCGGCGGCGGCACCATCCGTCGGTAGTGTGAAGCGCGCGACCTGGCGCGTCATCCCGAGGGCTGCATCGTGGTGCGCGGGCGCGACAAACAAACGCGCCCGAATCGGAGCGATCGGCGGGACCGGGAAAACGACTGCGTGGAGCGCCGTGGTCGGAAGCATCAGTGACAGGATTGCCAGCGCCGCACTGCGCAGCCTGGCGTGCGTCCGGCACGGGGGTGGATGGGGGATCACTGACGTCATGCAGGCGTCGGCTTGTATCAAAGCCGCGCTGATGGTGACAGGTCGGAACGTGATTGCCCGCTGTGAACGGGTCTCGCCGGCTCCAGGACGGCCAACCACAAAATTCAGGCGCCCTCTTGCTCCTCCGAGCGGAGAAGAGGATATAGTCATCCGCAGGATCGTGAGGGAGGCGATTATGAGGAGACGAGGGGCCGAGACGACGATTCTCAGTGCGCTGCTGCTGGTTGGGCTCTGCGGTGCGGTTCACGCGCAAAGAGGGTACACTGGCGCCGGTCCCTACCTGGGTATCGGCCCTGCCGGGGGCTTCGCGGCGTTCCAAGG
>CAZTDK010000043.1:0-17175 GCA_964611965.1 uncultured Binatia bacterium (SeqCode)
CGTTCGCGTGCTGTACGGGTTCGGGCACGGGAACCTGCAACGACGTGTGGGTGGTCAACCACCTGTCGGACAGCATCAGCATTGTCGATGGCGGCGCCGCCCAACCGCACGTCACCCGGACGCTGCTCGTCGGTGATGAGCCGCGCGACGTCGTCTTTGCGGGTCCAGGTGGCAATCGCGCCTTCATCACCTGCGCCCATCGCGGCCAGAACACTGCCGGGTGTGCAGATCCCAAGGGCTGCCCGAATCTTGCCGACCTGACCACTGCCGGCATCGGCCGCGCCGATGTGTGGGTGTTCGATGCCACCAATCTCGGCAGCTCACTGGGCGGCTCGCCATTGTCCGGCACGCCGCTCGTGCTGTTTACCGACACGCCGCGCGCCCTGGCGGTGAGCTCCGATGGCAGCACGGTTTACGCCGCCGGCTTTCACACCGGGAACCGGACGACGACCGTCAACGAAGGACTGGTCTGTGACACCGACAGTACACACTTCTCCAACAACACCGTTCAGGGATCTTGTTCCACCGGGCCAGGCGGCCTGCCGCTGCCGCACAAGAACTCTGCCGGCAACACTCGGCCTGAGACCGGGCTTGTCGTGCAGTTCAACGGCTCGCACTGGGTGGACCGCGTATGCGTTGCCGGATCAAATGCCGGATGGGCGTGCCAGCAGGACAGCGACTGCCCGAGTAGTACCTGCGGCCGCACCTGGGACAGTGCCGTGAAGTTCAATCTGCCTGACAAGGACGTGTTTGCCATCAATGCCAACGCCACACCGCCCCTGCTGAACACCGCCCTCGGAACCAGCGGCTCTTGGGCAGGGGTCGGGACGATTCTGTTCAACATGGCGGTCAATCCCGTCAGCGGCAAGGTGTATGTTACCAATGCGCAGAGCCGCAACGAGCGGCGCTTCGAAGGGCCGGGCATCTTCGGTCGCAGCACCGTGCAAGGGCACCTCGCCGAGTACCGCATCACGGTTCTCGACGGCGCCAGCGTGCTGCCCCGCCATCTCAACAAGCACCTCGATTACAGCCTCCTGCCGGCCCCCGATTGTCCGGACCCGAGGTGCAAGGACCACAGCCTCGCCACGCCGCTGCAAATGGCGGTCACCAGCGACGGTGCCACGTTGTACGTGGCGGCGTTTGGTTCCAGCAAAATCGGCGTATTCAATACGGCGACGCTGGAGAACGACACCTTCACGCCGAACAGTGCAAATCACATCGCGGTCAGTGGCGGTGGCCCCAGTGGGCTCATCCTCGACGAAGCGCGCCACCAGCTCTATGTGCTGACCC
This sequence comes from uncultured Binatia bacterium (SeqCode), assembly GCA_964611965.1. GTDB lineage: Bacteria > Desulfobacterota > Binatia > HRBIN30 > HRBIN30 > CAZTDK01. Next base: position 1,291 of record CAZTDK010000043.1, read on the forward strand.
GCTTCGACAACGGCATCGCTGTGATCGACACCCTCTCCAAGACCGAGGTCGATCATCCCTCGCTCTACAATCCCGAGCCCACGAACATCGTCAACGGCCGACCGTTCTTATACGATGCCTACTTCACCTCGAGTAACGGTGAAGCCTCGTGCTCAAGCTGCCACTTCTTCGGTGATTTCGACAGTCTTGCCTGGGACCTCGGCAACCCTGACGACGTCCAGCTTCCCCAACTGCTGCCCATCAAGCTCGGCCAGTTCGCGTCGCAATTCTCGGGAACACCTCCCGACACAACCCATTTCCACCCGATGAAGGGCCCGATGACCACGCAGACGTTGCGCGGCATGATCAACCACGGCGCCATGCACTGGCGTGGCGACCGCGTGAATCAAAATGGCAGCACGCTGTGCACTGGCCTGAGCGAACCGTTTACCTGCTGCACCGGTGCGGGTACCGGGACCTGCACCATCCTCGACACCGACGTCTCCTTCCAGAACTTCCGCGTCGCCTTCCCGGGGCTGGTGGGGCGCGGCTCGCAGATCCCCGACGCGGACATGGAAGCCTTCTCGCGCTTCATTCTTCAGGTGATGATGCCGCCCAATCCGAACCGCTACTTCGACAACTCGCTGACGTCCGACCAGCAGACCGGCAAGAGCTTCATGACCGGAGCGCATCGTGCGGATGGCAACTCCACCGACCTGTTCGGACAGCAGTTGGGATTCAACTGCGTCGGTTGCCACGTGCTGGATGCGTCGAACGGTCACTTCGGCGCCGACGGTGGCGCCAGCTTCGAAAACGAGGCGCAGATCATTAAGGTCGCGCATCTGCGAAACCTGTATCAAAAGGTCGGAATGTTCGGCATGGCGGCGGTGTCCTTCTTGAACGCCGGCGACAACGGATCAAAGGGCGATCAGGTCCGCGGCTTCGGTGTTCTGCACGACGGCAGCATTGACACGGTCTTCCGCTTCCTCGAGGCTTCCGTCTTTGACAATAAGAACGGCGTTGGCTTTACCGGTGGTGACGCGCAACGCCGCCAGGTCGAACAGTTTCTGCTCGCCTTCGACAGCGACTTCGCTCCGGTCGTCGGGCAGCAGATCACCCTGACGAGCACCAACAGCGCGGTGGTCGGATCGCGCATCAGCTTGCTCATCACCCGCGCTGGAACGGCCTTCACCCTGAAGGGCAGCCCTGGGGCGACGGAATGTGATCTGGTTGTCAAAGGTACCGTGGGCGGCATCGCACGCGGTTGGCTCATGCTTGCGGATGGCACGTTCCAAGGTGACCGCAACGCCGACACGCCGATCAGCGACACCACCCTGCGCGGCTTTGCTGCGACCGCCGGTCAAGAGCTGACGTACACCTGTGTGCCGCCGGGCAGCGGCACGCGCGTGGGCATCGATCGTGACGAAGACGGCTACTACGACCGCACGGAGCTCGACCTCGGCTCCGATCCGGCAAACGCCGCCTCGATTCCACTGGCCACCCCGACCCCAACTTTCACACCCACCGTGACGTTGACGTTCACGCCGTCGAAGACCGCGACCAAGACGTTTACGCCGACGCGTACGCCAAGCGATACGGCCACACCAACACCCTCGCAAACGCCGACCGAGACGTTGGTGCCAGGGGCTCCCACGTACACGCCCTCCGATACGCCCACGAGGACACCGACGCCAACTCAAACGTCCACCTCGACTCCGACTCCCACTGGGAGCCCGAGCGCGACCCCGACGCCGTCGCCCACCGATACCGGAACGCCAACCTGGACACCCTCGCCGACATCAACGAGCACGTTCACGCCGACGGCCACGCCGCTGTGCGCCGCCCCGGCACCACTGATGGATCAGGCGCGTTTGACGATCTCGAAGAACGGTAACCCGACCGGCGACGAACGGCTCACCGCGCATGGTCGAGTTCAACTGACCACTTTCCCGATTGATCCCATTGCCACTGGCTTCACGCTCATCGTTACCGATCGCTTCGGCCAGGTGGCGTTCATGCGGACGGTGCCTCCGGGGCAGGCGACCAGCTCGACCGGACAACTCTGGTGGCGCAGTCGAACGGGAACGCGATGGACGTTCCACGATTCCACCGGTACGCTGGCGGGCGGCATCAAGAGTGTCGCGATCGACAGTCAGCCGAACATTGCCCCCGGGCGCTACAGCTTCACGGTCCGGGGCACCGGCACGTTCCAGCTGTTGCCGAACCAAGTGCCTGTGCAACTCGTGGGCATCTTCGGGTCCGGTGCGCAGAGCGCGGCGGGACAATGTGGCACGCGCCTCTTCGGCATCGATACGGCACCCCTGCCGCGTTGCAAGATGACGCTCTCCGGAGCGTTGGTTAGTTGCCGGTGAGGGGAAGAGAGTGACGAGTGACCAGTGATGCGTGACGAGCGTTCCTCCCACTGGTCACTCGTCACTCAAGGCTAGGCCTCGACGCCCGGATCGGCTGCCTGGCGGCGCTTCGGGCGTTCGACCTGCTTGAGAATCTTCTTACGCAAGCGGATCGACTGCGGCGTGACCTCGACGAGCTCATCGTCGGAGATCCACTCGACACCATTCTCCAGCCCCATCTCGCGATGCGGCGTGATGATGACGTTCTCGTCGCGCCCGGCGGCGCGGATGTTGGTGAGTTTTTTCTCGCGGCAGATGTTCACATTGAGATCGCTTTCGCGCGAGTATTCGCCGACCACCATGCCTTCGTAGACGCGGGTGCCCGGCGCGATGAACAGGGTGCCGCGTTCCTGCATATGGAAGATAGCGTACGGCGGCGCCACGCCTTCGCGGTCGGAGACCATGGCGCCGTTGGTGCGCGCCTGGATCGCGCCGTGCCACGGCGCCCAGCCGTTGAACAGCGCGTTCATGATGCCGGTGCCGCGCGTGTCGGTCAGAAAGCGGGAGCGGAAACCGATCAAGCCGCGCGAGGGGACGGAGAACTCCAGGCGTACGCGACTCGAGCCGGCGTGGACCATCTTGGTCATCTTGCCCTTACGCACCGCCAACAGCTGCGAGACGACGCCGATGTAGTCTTCGGGAACATCGATCACCAGCAGCTCGACCGGCTCGTGCAGGGCGCCCTCGACGCGTCGCGTGACCACCGTCGGCTTCGACACCATCAGCTCGTAGCCCTCACGGCGCATGGTCTCGATGACGATGGCCAGCTGCAGCTCGCCGCGGCCGGTGACCCGCAGCGCATCCGGCGAGTCGGTATCTTCGACGCGCAGGCTGACGTTGCGGTGCTGCTCCTGCACGAGGCGTTCGCGCAGCTTGCGCGAGGTGACGAACTCGCCTTCGCGCCCAGCCCACGGTGAGTTGTTGACGCTGAAGATCATGCTGATCGTCGGCTCGTCGACGCGGATTGCCGGCAGCGGCCGCGGATCCTCGCGATCGGTAATCGTGTCGCCGATGTCGATGTCCCCCACACCCGCGACCGCGACAATGTCGCCGGCGGTGGCCTTGTCGATCGGACTGCGCTTGAGCCCGTGCCAGCCATAGATCTGCGTGATCTTCACCGGCTGCTGCGTGCCGTCCGTGCGGCAGAGCAGGTAGACGCCGGCGGTGGTGAGCGTGCCGTTCTTGACGCGGCCGATTGCCAGACGGCCGACGTAGTCGTTGTAGTCGAGATTGTTGGCCTGGAACTGGGTCGGCACCGCCGCATCGACCAGCGGCCCGGGCAGGGTTTGGACGATCAGATCGAACAAGGGGCGGACGTTCTCTCCGGGCTGTGCGAGATCGAGCGTGGCGATGCCGGCGCGCGCGTTGGTGTAGACCACCGGAAATCCGAGTTGGTCTTCGGTGGCATCGAGGTCGATGAACAGGTCATAGATCTCGTCGAGCACCTCGGCGATGCGCGCGTCGGGGCGATCGATCTTATTGATGCAGATGATCGGCGGCAACCCGGCCTCGAGAGCCTTTTTCAGGACAAAGCGCGTTTGCGGCAGCGGGCCCTCCGAGGCATCGACCAGCAGCATGACGCCGTCGACCATCGCCAGCGTGCGCTCGACTTCGCCGCCGAAGTCGGCATGGCCGGGGGTGTCGACGATGTTGATCTTGACGTCGCCGTACTCGATCGACGTGTTCTTCGCCAGGATGGTGATGCCGCGCTCGCGTTCGAGCTCGTTGGAATCCATCACGCGCTCCATCACCTGCTCGTTGGCGCGGAAGATGCCGCTCTGGTGCAGCATGGCGTCGACCAGTGTGGTCTTTCCGTGGTCGACGTGGGCAATGATGGCAATGTTACGGATATCGTCGCGACGCGTCGCAGTGGGGTTCGTCATGAGTGGGAAACGCGGCAACCGGTGGGTCGCCACGAATAGGAGCCTCCTCGGGAATGGGCCGGACCTTAGCAGGCATCCGAAGTAAGTCCAGGGTCAAGGCAAGCGGTCCACGGCGCCAAGGCGACGTTTGCGCAATCGACGCGCCCTTCCCATGGGCAATCAGTTTCCCTGGTACACGTCGACGGCGTGATCCTCGATGTAGTCGACATCCGAATCGACCAACTCGAATGCGGCCGTCGCGAGCGATTCTGGCAGCGAAGGGGGCAGCACCCCATCGTAAATGCGCCCGGCACCCAGGTAGGGGCTGATGCGGACGCGCAGCCAGCCGACACGTGCGCCGCTGGTGTCGAAGAGGTCCGCCTCGTACATGCCGCGGACATCGAGCACGGTGTTGGCGTTCCAGCGCAAGACACTCGGAATCCCCGGTCCGTCTGTGCGCTCGAACAGGCCGGTGTGCAACTCCGGCCCATCGCCTGGTCGCAAGGTCAGGTTGATTGCCCCGGCGTTCCAATGGGCCTCGACGCGACCAATCACGGGCGCCGCGGGATCCGGCGTCTGCCGCACGGTGACGTGCGCTGGGTCCTTGACCCACAATGCCGCAAGGGTCTCGTCGTGTGCCTGCAGCAGAAAGGTCGGACCTGACGAGAACGGTAGCGTCCGCGCTGGCTCGAGCACGGCCGGCTCCCCGCCGAGCCCGCGGTCAACGACCAAGCCGCGGTGTTCCACGTGCGCCGCAAAATCGACCTTTGGATCGACCGGCACGACCACCCGGGTTGCGCAGCCGGGCAGTATTAGAGCCAGGGTAAAGACGATGCGACCCACGTCGCGCACGGCGCCTCGATCGCACGCCCATGTGCACCGGCGCGCAACGCTGCGTGAGGCTCGACTGGTTGGCGCAGTAGTGGTCGTCGTCATGTCGGCGTCTCCCGTTGCCCGATCACAAGTCTTGGCGTCTGCTCATGCTGACGCCGGAGCCACGGAATAAGTTCCCAGTGGCGCGCATCCTGCCGAATCTGCGGGGCACATTGATTTTCCCCAATGAAAGGGTGAATAATCGAGCTATGCGGGTCGTCATGGAACGCATGAAGCGTGGTTCGGTCGTCGGGAGGCTCGCCATGCTTGTGCTGATCGCCATCACGGTTTTCGTCAGCACCTTGCGGCCCATAGCCCATCCGGCAGGCCGCCTCTCTCCACAGTTGCACGGGCTGACCCGGATGAGTCTGCTGTCCGAGTCCCCGGACACTGACAGCACCCCGGTGCCGGTGGTGGTGGATGCCCACCTGATCACGCTCCCGCTTACCCTCGGCCTTCTGCTGTTGATCCTGAAAACGCGGCGGGCCGCGTTTCATCCGCTTCTCATGCGGCGACTGAAGCAGCCGGCGCGCAGCGCCAACCGCTCCTCCGCACCTCACTAACGTTCCCTCGAAAGATGGCGACCACGAGTCGCCGCATCCACGTGTCTCCGGGATTCTCTGCCGACGGCGGCAAGACGCCCTGCCCGCGGGGAGTGCCAGGAGCCCATCTACTGGGATCGCGTTTCGGAGGGAGACAACATGTTGCATGCACTGATTCGATTGAACCGCACGGCTTGGCGTGGCGGCGAATCCGGGAGGCCGTCATGACCTCGACCCCGGTGCCCTATGACGAGTTCGCGGAAGTTGCCCTGAGTTACTTGAACCAACTCTACTTTGCCGCCCAACGGCTGACGGGAAATTCGGCGGATGCCGACGATCTCGTGCAGGAAACCTACGAGCTGGCGTTCCAGCACTACGGCGAGTTGCGCAGCGTGGCACACTGCCGCGCCTGGCTGTATCGCATCTTGCATCGGCAAGCGGTGACGCGCTACCGGCGCCAACATTCCGGTCCGCAGCTCGTCCTTGTCGATGGCGGTGCCGACGAGTACGAGCGACCACAGACTGCCCTGGACGGCGACATCGTCGAGCAGATCTCGCTGCAGGAGATTCGTCGCGCCATCGACACCCTACCGTCCGACCTGCGAATCGCCGTGACGTTGTGTGACATTGAAGGGTTCACTTACGCGGAGATCGCTGATATCACTGAAAGTCCTGTCGGCACGGTGCGGTCGCGAATCGCCCGGGCCCGGGCGAAGCTGATGCGCAAGTTACAGACTCATGCGGAGGAATGCGGCCTCCGCCGTCAGACATCATGAGCGGGTGTCTCGCGTTCGAAGACCTGAGCGCAATGATCGACGGCGCTCTGCCCAACGGCAGAGCGGTCGAGGTGCGCCAGCATCTCGAGCACTGCGCAACCTGCCGGGGGCGTGCAGACGGGCTTAGCGCGCTCAAGCGCGCGGTGGGTCGCGCGTACGATACGGAAGGGCCCTCGCCGGCGCTGCGACGCGTGGTCACCGCCACGCTTCCCAAGCGCCGGCGCCGGATGCGCTGACGTGCACGACGCACCGGCCCGATGCTCGAGCCGGTGCGCCACTTACCGGAAGCGCTCAATTGCCGAGGTACACATCGACGGCGTGGCGCTCACTCTCACGGAGGTTGGCGTTCACCAAGGCTACAGCCGCGGCGGCCAGGGGGTCCGCTACCCCGGAGGGTAACGCCGCGTCATAGACTCTCCGGCTCTCCTGGTACGGGCTGATGCGGACGCTCAGCCAGCCGGTTGTCTTGCCGTGCTCGTCACGCAGGTCGGCGCGATACATGCCACGCTCGTCGAGCACGGTCCGGAAATCCGCAGTCAACAGATCCGGCAGTCCGGGCCCGTCGACACGATGGAACCGGCCCGTTTGCAAAGTTGGTCCGTCGGCCGGTTGCAATGTCAGGCGCATCGCACCGTCCTGCCAGGACGCCTGCACGCGTCCGATGACCGGACTGGCCGGATCGGCGGTGCGCCGTACGGTGACATGCGCCAGATCCTTGACCCACAGTGCCGCGAGTGTCGTCCCGTCAGCCTCCAACAAGTAGTCGGGGCCGCGAGAGAAGAGTGATCCCGCCGGCACCAGCACGGCCGGCGCCGCCCCTGGCGCGCGGTCGATCACCAGTCCGCGATGCTCCACATGTGCGACGAAGTCGGCTCCGGGAGCAGGCGACAGCGCGTACAGCGGTGCCCGGTAGCTCGCCAGAACGAACAGGCTCGCAACCACCCAGGCGGCGCCCCGATGGTACGCTGCGGCGGCGGAGCTTCGACAACCATTTCGATACTCGAGAGATCTCATGCGCATCCTCCTTTTGCGAGGACAACGGTGCGGCTGTTCACCGCGCGGTCGCCTTCGCTGCTCTTCTACCGTAGAGACGCAGATGCCCCCGGATTTGTTCCCGCGATGTCCGGTGATCCTCCAATTCCTGATGCCTGTGAACTTTCCGAGCCGATCGCGCGTCTACCGGGGAGCGACACTGCTCCACCGAATCATGACCAATTGTTCACCCTGGGAGGAATTGAATGCGTTGATCGACGGTGAGCTCACCGGCAAACGCGAGCTCCACGTGCGTTGGCATCTTGAGATCTGTAACAGTTGCGCGCACCACGCCGCCGCGGTGGTGACGCTCAAGCGCGCCGTCGGCCGGATGCGTGAGCGCGACATGCCCTCTCCCGCACTCCGCCGGCACGTCCTGACGCGAATGACTTCGTAAAGTATTGTCACATGCCTGACAGCGACATCCTTGAAAGCCGCTCGCGACACCACCCCCTAGCGACCCAACGGGGAGCGGTCGCATAGAAAGACGCCGGGCGCAGCCCCATGTCTGGTTTTTCACTTCGTTTCCCGCACACGATCATCGTGGGTGCATTAATCACCACCCTGTTGGGGCTCATCGCCTTCTCCAAGATGCCGGTCGATGTGTTTCCCAACTTGAAGATCCCGGCGGTGGTCGTCGCGACATTCTATCCCGGCATGCCGCCGCTGGAGATGGAACGCGACATCACTACGCGCTTCGAGCGCTTCTTCACATTGGGCACGGACATCGAGCACATCGAATCACGCAGCCTGCCCGGCGTGAGTATCATCAAGGTATTCTTTCAGCCGGATACCAACATCGATACGGCGGCGGCGTCGCTGTCCAATCTAGCCATGGCCGACTTGCGCCATTTGCCACCAGGCACCTTGCCGCCCTTGGTCTTGAAGTTCGACGCGTCGTCGCTGCCGGTGACGCTGGTGACCGTATCAGGCGAGGGCTTCTCCCAGGCCCAGCTGCGCGATCAGGCGCAGTATAACGTTCGCAATCAACTGGCGACGGTCTCCGGGTCGTCCGTGCCCCCGCCGTTCGGCGGCAAATATCGGCAGATCATGGTCTACGCGAACCGCGAAGCCCTGCAGGCCCGCGGTCTCACCTTGATGGACCTCGTTCACAAGCTCAACGACGCCAACCTGATCATTCCCGCGGGCGACGCCAAGATCGGCGATACGGACTACTTCGTCGACACCAACAGCTTGATCGAGGATCCGGACGACATCAATGAAGTGCCGGTGAAGATCGGCGGCGGACAAGCGCCGGTGCTGGTGCGCGACGTCGCCCACGCCGAGGACGCGGCGCAGATCCAGCAGAACGTCGTGCGCATCAACGGGCAACGGTCGGTGTACGTGCCGATCCTCAAGCAAGGCAATGCCAACACCATCGCCGTGGTGGATGGGGTGCGGGCCATGCTGCGCAAGGTGATCGGGTTACCGCAAGGCATGACGCTGCAAAGCATCTTTGACCAGTCGGGCTACATCCGTGCCGCGGTCGAGAGCCTCGAGCACGAAGCCGGCTCGGCCGCGGTCCTGGCGTCGCTGGTCATCCTGCTGTTCCTCGGCAGCTTCAAATCGACGTTCGCCATCTTCCTCTCGATCCCTCTGTCGATCCTGGCAGCCACTTTCGGGCTGTACATGAATGGCGCGACGATCAACGTCATGACGCTCGGCGGCTTCGCGCTGGCTATTGGCCGACTGGTCGATGACTCGGTGGTCGTGCTGGAGAACATCGATCGGCATCTGGTGATGGGGAAATCCCCCGAAGACGCCGCCCGTGACGGTGCGCGCGAGGTGGCCTTGCCGGTGTTCGCGTCGACCATCACGACCGTGATCGTCTTCTTCCCCGTGATGTTTCTCGCCGGCGTGGCGAAGTACCTGTTCAGCGCGCTGTCCCTGGCCGTGGTGCTCGCCATGCTTGCTTCGTACGTCGTCGCGATGACCGTGATTCCGATTTACTGCGCCCGCTTCCTCACGACCGCTGAGGCGCATGAAGAAGAGACCGGCGAGGGACGCCACATCCTGGGTGCCTTCAACCGCCTGTACGAACGCTTCGCGGGACGCTACGCCCGCCTGCTGGACCGCGCGCTCGACCACAAGTACGTCGTCATCGGCGCGGTCACGGTGCTGTTCGTCGTCACCATGTCCGGCTACCCGTTCCTCGGCACCGAGTTGTTTCCACGCACCGATGCCGGGCAGTTCATCATCAACGTGCGCGCCCCGCGCGGCTCACGCATCGAGATGACCGAGGACCTGATCGCGCATATGGAGCAGGTGATCCGCACCGTGATTCCGGCGCGCGATCTCTCGATGGTGGTCTCCAATCTCGGCCTGGCACCGGGATTTTCGGCGATCTATTCGCCCAATGCGGCGAGCGACTCCGGGTTCGTCATGGTGAGCCTCACCCCCGATCACGAAGGCTCGACATGGGACTACATGAAAGCGGCGCGGCGCGCGTTGCGCGAGCGCGTGCCACAAGTGCGGACGTTTTTCCAATCCGGAAGTATCATCGACGCGGTGCTGAACTTCGGCCTCGCGGCGCCCATCGACGTGCAGCTCAGCGGCCCCGACTACGCGCTGCTCCACACCTTGGCCGGTACGGTTGAGAGTCGCATTCGCCAGCTGCCCGAAGTCGCCGATGCTTTCATCCCGCAGGAGTCCGGCTACCCGTCGTTGGACGTCCGTGTCGATCGTCTGAAAGCCGGCCGCTTGGGTCTGACCCAGCGGGACGTCGTGACCAACATCATCACCGCGCTGACGTCGAACCAAATGATTGCGCCGTCGATTTGGATCGATCCGAAGAGCGGCAATGACTACTTCCTGACCGTCCAGTACCCGGAGAAGGACATCACCTCGCTCGAAACGCTGCTCAATATTCCGGTGCTCGGGGCCCACGACGGCGGCAGTCAGGAGAACGCGGTGCTGCTGCGCAACGTCGCCTCAGTCGTCGCGGAAACGCAACCGGCGGAAGCGGCGCACTACAACATCCAGCGCGTGGTCGACGTGCTGGTCTCGCCGCGCGGCGACGACCTCAAAGGGACGCAGGCGGCGATTCAAACGGCGCTCGACGGCATGCAGATGCCACCCACCGTCAGCGTCACGTTTCGCGGCGCGGTAGCGGCCATGCAAGCTTCGTTTGCCAGCTTCGGCTTTGGACTCGCTACCGCGATTGTTCTCCTCTACCTCGTGATGGTGGCGCAGTTCCGCTCCTTCGTCGACCCGTTCATCATCATGTTCGCGGTCCCGATGGGCATGATAGGCGTCGTCGCGGTGCTCCTGGCCACGGGCACGACCCTGAATATCGAGTCGTTCATGGGCACGATCGTCATGGTTGGCATCGTGGTGTCGAACTCAATTCTCCTGGTCGACTTCACCAATCAGCGCCGCCGCGGCGGCGAGCCGCTGCGGCGGGCGGTGGTCGACGCCTCACGCATCCGTCTGCGGCCGATCATCATGACCGCCCTGGCCACCGTTGTCGGCCTGCTGCCGATCGCCATGAAGCTGGGTGCCGGCTCCGAAGCCTCGGCACCACTCGCTCGCGCGGCGGTAGGCGGGCTGACGGTGTCCACAATACTGACACTCGTGCTGGTACCGGTGATCTACGAGATCATCTACGGGCGCCAGGCTGAGCGAGGAACGAAATGAAACCCTGGATGTTCATGCTCCTGTCGTGCGCGCTGGCAATCGGGTGTGCGCGCGGCAACGCCGACCCGGCGCAGGATGTCGGTGCGCCGACGGTCATCGTGGTGCAGCCGCAGCGTGCCGACATGGTGCGTGCCATTACCCTTCCCGGCGACCTCATCGGCTTCTATCAAGCGGATCTCTACGGCAAGGTCAGCGGCTACTTGAAAAGCATCAGCGTCGACAAGGGTGACTCGGTGAGTGCCGGGCAGGTACTGGCCGAGATCGAAGTACCCGAGCTGCAGCAAAAGCTCAGACGGGCGCGCGCCAATCTCGAGGTTAAGCACCTGACGTATGAACGTCTGCAGAACGTCTGGAACAGCGACAAGCGGCTGGTCGCACGCGAGGATGTGGATATTGCCGAGGGCCAGTTCGAAGAGGGGCAAGCCGAAGTGGAAGAATTGGAAGCGCTGATGAGCTACACGCGCATCGTCGCGCCGTTCGATGGTGTGGTGACCGGGCGCTTTGTCGACCCGGGCGCACTCATTCAAGTCAGCGGCTCGCAGTCGGGTTCCGCTCAAGGGGCGAACGGACCATCCAAGGCTGGGGTGTCGCCGATCGTCAGCCTCGCCGACTTGAGCAAGTTGCGCGTCTATTTCTACCTGCCGGAAGATGAGACCAGTCTGATCCGCGTCGGCATGCCGGCACAGTTGACGCTGCGCGAATTTCCCGGTCGCCAGTTCACCGGCACGGTCGCGCGCTTTTCCAAGGCACTCGATCTCGGCACGCGAACCATGCTCACGGAAGTCGATCTCGACAATCCCAAGCATGAGCTCTACCCCGGCATGTACGCGGAGGTTTCGTTGGAGCTGGCACGGCATCCCGATGTGCTGCAGGTGCCGATGACGGCGGTGGGGACCGAGAAGGGCAAGAGCGTCGTCGATGCCGTCGAGGGAGGTCAGTTGGTGCGCGTGGCGGTGACCACCGGGCTGAGCACACCCAGTCGTGTGGAAATCCTCTCCGGCCTTACCGGCAGCGAGCAGGTGGTCAAGAACTTCACCCCGGCATTGCGCGAAGGCGAGAAGGTTCGCCCACTGCAAGGGAGCGAGACCGTCGCTACCGCTAGTACCCCGTAGGGCGGCGGCTTGTTCGCGATGGAAACGAAACCGCTTCGCGCCCTTCTCGCCGCCGGGGTATTGTGCAGCCTTTCGTTGGTTGCCGCCGCGGTGTGGGCCACCGACGATGTCCCCTTGGAGCCGGGGGCCGCACTTACACTCAAGACGGCCATCGGTCTGGCGCTGCGCTACCATCCGGCACGCCTGGCCGCCGAGTCCGAGGCCGGTGCGGCGCGCGAGCGCATCGGCGAAGCGCAAGCATTCCTGTTGCCGCAAATCTTCGGCGGCGCGCAATACCTGCGTGGCACGGACAACGGCATCGGCGACTCCAGCTACGTGCCGATGGTGGGCGTTGCGCGTCTGCCCAGCAACGGCCGCAACGCCAATTCGACCGACACGTTCGACAACTACTTGATGAGCGTCTCGGCCTTTCAGCATCTTTTCGACTTCGGACGCACACGCGGCCTGATCGACCAACGCCGCGCCGAAGCGGATGTGGAGCAGGCGCGCCTCCAGTTGACGGAGCTCGGCCTCGTCTTCGAGGTCACCAGAACATACGACAATCTCCTGGCCGCGCATCAAACCGTCAAGGTGTATGAAACCGCCGTAGCGCAACGCCAAGAACATTTGCATGAGGCCGAAGTGAAATCGAAGGCCGGCCTGAAGCCGGAGATCGATGTCTACACCACCAAGGCGGAGCTGGCGCGCGCCAAGTTGAACCTGGTCGACGCGCGCAACGCCGTGGATACCGGCAAGGTCGCGCTCGACAATGCCATGGGCCTTGGGGCGCGCGCTCCGGACTACGAGCTGGCGGAGGTGTTGACCTATGAAGACATCACCGAGCCGCTGGACACCTATCTGCACCTCGCCGTCCGTCAGCGCCCCGATCTCCACATGCTCGAAGACGAGGCGCGCGCCGTCGGTGCGCAGGTCCAGGAGTATCGCAGTGATTACCTGCCGACACTGGGCGCCACGGCGGGCTATAGCGCGCGCGGACAGGACCTGCCGGCCTCCAACAATTTCGATGTGGGAGTGCTGATCACCTGGCCCATCTTCAACGGCTTCTTGACCGACCACGAGGTGGCCGAGGCACGACTCCATCAGGAGGCGATCCGTCACAGCATCCAGGACATTCGCCAGCGCATCTTCTTGCAGGTCAAAAGTGGATATCTCGACTGGCAAGCTTCGTTACAGCGCATCCACCGCGCCGAGCAGACCGTCGCCGCGTCGCGCGCCGAGCTGGACCTCGCCGAGAAGCGCTACGAGGCCGGGCTCAGCACCATCATCGAGCTGACCGATGCGCAGCGCCGCTTCACGGAAGACGAAGCCGGCTACATCAACGCCCTCGGCGGCTTCTCGATTGGGAAGGCCGCGCTGGAGCGCGACGCGGGAGTGGGTATGCCGGAGAGTTGAGAAAGCAGACGGTAACGATTTCCCGATCACGACAAGAACGCGGCGAGCTCGTCGGCGGCCGCTGCCGCATCGTGGTGGCCGAGCTCGATCAGGTGGTCGGCGTAGCAGCGATCGAAGAACAGGTATGACAACAAGTCCGCCTCGGCCAGCGCACCGCGACCGACGTAGCGCACCACATTACGGCTGAGCCAGTCGCGCAGACTGCTGCTGCGCGGTTGGTGACGCAAGCACTCCGCCGCCAACTCGCCGAGATCTTTCGATGGCCGTAACAAACAGTCCCGCACGATGCGGTACGGCGTGTTCCGCTGCGTGATGATGGCCTCGTTGATTCGCACGAGGAACTCCGGACCGTAGGTGCGCGCGCCGCTCTCCAGGATCGCGTTGAAGAGGCGCAGCCGATCGACGTCGTACTCGATGCGGTCCAGCAGCAAGGCGTTGAGCGCCTTGCCCACGAGGTACGTCGGACTGGTGTAGCGCGGCTCGCGGTGATGGGCGATACGGTCCTCCTCTTTGGCGGTGCGCGGATGGCGCAGCCCGATGACCAGCACTCGATCGGCACCGAGCCGCAGCGCGGGAGACAACGGGGTGTTCAGCCGTAATCCGCCGTCGCAGTAATACGTGCGGTCGATGCGAATGGCGGGAAAGACGAGGGGTATCGCGGCGGACGCCAGCGCGTGTGCCGGGCCGATCTGCGCCGGACGTGCGATGACGAACGGATCACGAGCCCACTGCGGCACCGTCCGGTGTTGATTGTCGACGAACACCACGGAGCGGCCGGTGGCAATCTCGGTGGCGGCGATCGCCAGTGCGTGCAGGGTCCCGCTCTCGATGTTGGTACGCAGCTGTTTCCACGCGAGCTGATGCAGCACGATCGACTCGAGCCAACTCGTATCGAACAGCCCGCGCATGCGTTCGGGAATGCTGTTGCTCGCCGGCAAGCTCCCTGGCGAGCCCCCAAGACCGAGGAGTTGCCAGGGTACGCGGAAGACGTCCGCAGCGCCGACGGCGAACACCTGGTTGAGCGAGAGCGAACGCCAAATGGCAGTCAGGCGCTGGCCGGCATCTGCATCGTTTTGGGAGGCGGCAACGTAACAGGCGTGGACAGCCCCGACGCTCGTACCGGTGACGATGTCGAAATGCACCGGCCGTCCCAGTCGCGCCGCGAGGTCACCAAACAGATACGAGAGCACCCCGGCTTCGTACGCGCCGCGGGCCCCCCCGCCGGAGAGGACGAGTGCAATACGCGGCGGCGTGGTGGCTGGAAGCCGAGTCACAGTCACAATCCCAATCCCAATACCAGTTCCAATGCATCCTGGGCGCACACTGGTGCCGCCGTCAATACGACCGTGATGGAACTTTTCTCGACTGTGTCGCGTCAGGCTTAGCAGGAGACTCCTGGTTCGCTCTGCGACTGCGAAGTGCGAGATTCACACGAGGCACAGGACGTCGAGGGTCACCCAGGCGCCGCAGAGAAACGTCGTCGAGCCTCTGCACCAGGCACGTGAATGATCAATGATGTCGAATCGTCTCAGAGCCTGAGGAGGACATTGTGCCGGGACCTTCAGGAACGACGCTGAGAGGCCTATCGGCTGAGCGCTTTCTTCGCACGCATCCGACGGCAGTTGCGCTCGTGACGATCGCGACGATTGCGTGCATTGGCCTTGCCCAGCTCCACACTACAACCGATGCAACGTTGGCGCTCGGGTACTCCATCCCGTTATGGCTCTTCGCGTATGCAGTCGGTCCGGTCTGGGGCGTGATGATGGCGGTCGCGGTGGCTGCTCTATGGTTGCGCGATGCGACGAGCCATGGTCTCTCGGGCAGTGACATGGGGTACATCCTCGCGGCGCGCGCGCTGACGAACCTCGGCCTTGTGGTGATGGCGGTGCTCGCGGCGCGCGCGGCAGCGGCGCGGGATGGCCACCTCGCTGCCCAGGAAGAATTTCTCACATTTCGCAGGGACCTGGTGGCCGCATTCTCACACGATCTGCGGTCCCCATTAGCCGCAATCGTGACCAACTTGCAGATCGCACGCGAGTTCGAGAAGACCCCCGGTGCGGTCAAAGCCTTCGACGGCGCGCTGGCCAGCACGCACCATCTCGACAGCTTGGTCCGAGACATGATGGGCGTCGAACAAAGCAGCAGTCCGTTTGCGCTCCATATCAGCACGCTGCAGCCGTTTCAGCTCGTCAACGACCTCAAAAATGAGTTCGGGGACCTGGGCCGCGCCCACGAAGTTCGCCCAGTTGAGGCCAGGAACGATTGCAAGG